>JAJFIG010000230.1 GCA_021775195.1 Rhodospirillales bacterium
CAGGAAGATCGCGGCCAGCATCAGCAGGTTGTTCAAATGCCATGCCCAGGCGGGCAAGGCGTAGAGAAACACGTCATCGGCGCGGCCGTAACCGATCACCATCAAGACGATCCCCGCCAGCACCAGGACGGCGACCATGCCAAGCCCGGCCTTGCCCATGGCGGCACGCTGTTTCGGCAACACCCGCTTGAAAAAATGGGCGCCGATCCACAGCAAAAGTCCGAGAACCAGCCAGGTCACGCCGTCACCGTCATGCACCGTTGTCGGTCATGGAATTAAGCACCCGTACCAGCCGGGTCCCCTGGATCTGTTGCAGTTTCCGTGTCACCGCCGCATTTTCACTGGCGGGGACGGTTCCCGGGTATCCAAGTCCGAGACTGCGATGGTCACGCCCCGGGGAGCGGGCGATCCTCATGTGCAGGAAGTCTTCCTTGCAGGTGCATCCATTCTTGATCGCACAGCGGCCGTACTCTTCCTGGCGCAGGTCCAACTTGAAGGACTCATCGGTTGCCGAACCCAACAAGGTCTGCTTCCCTCCGAGCCGGTAGGCGCGACACGGGAAGACATCGCCACCCGGCGTGATGTGCACGTAGTCGTGGCCGGCCGAGCACTGCAATCCCCTGGGCGCCGCCCATGCGGCAATCGCCGTCAGCTGAATTTGCGGGTCGATATCCAGTTCACGCATAACCGCCACCACCTTGTCGTCGAGCACCGGAATGAACGGCTTGCCCGTGTAGGCTTCATTGAAGTTCTGTCCAATGTCGACATTCAGCGGGATGTCCTGCGCGGCACAGAGCGGCGCCAGTTGGCGTAATTCATCGGTGTTGTCGGGGAAGACGAGGCAATTGACGACAACCTCCATCCCGAGATCCCGTGCGAAACCGACTTGATCCACCAGTTCCCGTGCGGGGATCTCGGTATGATGGTAGGTCACCCAAAGGCTGAATTTGCCAGGGTCGGCGCCATGCTCATCGATGAATTTCGGTAACCGCCTGCGCAGGAGGGAGCCATTGGTAACCAGCTCGACAAAACGGATATTGGGGCTCTCGCTGATGCGAACGGCGCCCTTCAGGAAATCCCACGACACAAAGGGCTCGCCGATGGTCTGCAATCGCAGCCCGATCCGATAAGGCTGGCAACCGATCCAGTCCAGTATTCTTTCGTATCGGCCCGGGTCTTCCTCAGTCTGCCATTCCCGGTCGTTGGTCCGGCCGCCTCCCTGAACCGGCTGGCCACTGGCGCAATAGGCACAGTCGAAGTTACATAAACTCAGTCCGCACACGTACCAGACGTTGATCGATCGCTGTTCTTCCATCGGCCGAACTATAGTCCATGCCTAATTCGGTGACAGTTTACTAAATACACCTAATTTATCGCCCCTTCTTTCTCTTTTCAGGTTCGCGCTTTCGGGGCTTCAGTTGTCTGGCTGGCAGCTTTTCGAACTTTTCGATCCACTCGTCGCTGCCCAGGGGGCGGCCTTTCGCGCCGCCCGGCCCAGTAAATCCCGGAAAGGCGCATAGTCGCCGTCCTCGAATAAGATCCGCGCCCGCCAGTTGCCGCGCTGGGATAAAGGGACACCTTACCTAATTATCCACGGCAATTAGGTAAGGCGTCCCTTTATCTTCGACGGGTGTCGGAATATTTTACAACAATTATTCTGCGGATATATTCCGTCAACACACTGATAATTAACGCAATTCCAGAAATATTTTCCATAAGATCAGGGGTTCGCGCCGAATAAGTGTCGGGATTCTTTACACCTTTGATTATTCGGCCACGGCACCGACTTTGTAAGCCCTTCAAATTGAAGGATACATAATGGTTGGCACGGTTCTTGCTTAGGTCAATCGTTTGGTTGGCTGCGTGACGTGACGTTGCCCGAGTTGAGATCATAGTGGAGGGGCAGCGTGACAGGTGCACGGTTCCCTTCGCATGAATGAAGGGAAGAACAACAAGAATGTTAAAAATAAGAAAAGCCGAATGCATTGGGGCCGTTATAGCCGCGACGATATCGACATCCTTGCTGATATCCGGGCAGGCTCAGGCGGCACCAATGGAGATCAATGTCACTGCGACGGTAAATGGCGTATTCGACAATTTTGTCGGTACGCATGATATCGGAGATACGATTTCAGGGTCTTTCATCTTCGACACCGATGAAGCCAATGCATCGAGTGCCCAGACCACACCTTCCACGAATCCGGGACACGAATTTACCTCCTTCTACGAGTTTCCCAGCCCCCCTTACAGCGTTTCACTTTCCTTTCCCGACGTCCCCGGCAGCTTTTCCAATGCCGCACCCGTTGGTGTCGTCGTCAACAACGACCTGCCGCTTCTCTCGGCCGATTTGAACGGCTTTTTGCCGGACGGCAATTACGACTGGATTGAAATCCTGGGAAGCACGGCTTCCGATTTCTGTCCACCTGCCGGCCCCTGCACGCCCGCGGATGGCGAGGAATGGACCCTGGCGATTTTTGGCGACACCAGTTGGTTTTCCGATGGCAGTGTGATCCCCGACAGCTTGCCTGCATCCTTTCGCGCACTGATCGTCGGGATCGAGGTCGACCCGGTTGGCAACGAAACCGGGGTCGTATTTGCTCCGGTGGATACGCTTCGGTTGGACGGGGTTTTGCAGAACGGGTCAGTGACAAATACAATTCCCGAGCCGGCGGCGCTGGCCCTGTTCGCCTTCGGCCTCGCGGGTCTCGGCTTCGCCCGGCGTCGCAAAGCGGCGGCCTGATCGAAGAACCCTACCATCGCGGTTTTCACAATAAGATGGCGGTTCTTCGGAGCCGCCATTTTCTTTTGTGTAATGCCCGCTCCGGGGCAAACCCGGTCTTTGGCCGGGTTCGTTACGGCCGACCGGTGGG
>JAJFIG010000024.1 GCA_021775195.1 Rhodospirillales bacterium
CAACGGCCCCGGTGGCGGCGTCGGCAACGTCAAGGACGTCAACAAGGGCGAGGACGAGGTTGGCTGGACCTATGGCCACACGTCCTACAACGGCTTCTCCGGACAGGGCAAGTTCAACAAGGCACAGAAGAACGTCCGCCACCTGGCGACCCTTTATCCGGCCGCCTTCCAAACCGCGGTGCCGAAGAATTCCCCGATCAAGTCCTACGCCGACATGAAGGACAAGAGCGTCAGTCCCGGCAAGACCACCTATTCCGGTTACGCCGCGGCCGAGGTCGTGTTCAAGCACTACGGCCTGAGCTTCGATCAGGTCAAGAAGAACGGCGGCACCATCCACCATATCGGCTATTCGGACTCGGTATCGCTGATGAAGGACGGCCATCTCGACGTCTTCATCGGCCTGACCAGCGTGCCCCAGGCTTCGTTTCTGGATCTGGACTTCAATCCGGGCATTCGCTTCATCGGCATCGACCCGGCGATCATGAAAAAGATCCAGGGCGAGAACCCCGGATACCTGAACACGCAGATCCCCACGAACGCCTACAAGGGCGTCACGACCCCGGTGACGACGCTGGGCGTGGTCACCATTCTGGTGGTCAACAAGGACGTTCCCGACGACGTGGTCTACAACATGGCCAAGTCGCTGTGGGACAACCATGGTGAATTGCTGAAGGTGAAGAAGATTTGGGCGAAGGTGAAACTGGAGGACGCCCTTCGCGGCGCCGCCATCCCGGTTCATCCCGGCGCCCAGCGCTACTACGACGAAAAGGGCGTGAAGAAGAAATAGCGGCCTCCGCGGGCGGCGGTCCCCGGCCGGGGGCGCCGCCCGTGCGTCCGCTTCCCTTCCCGACAGGTTCCCATGACCCAGGCGGTGGATTTCGTCCAATCGGAAGAAGTGCGGGAGACCTCACTTCTCGAGGGCGGACTGCGCGACCGCCGCATCAGCCTGCCCTTCGTCATCGGCATCACCCTGTCGATCCTGAGCGTCGCCCTGGCCCTACTGCATCTTTTCGTCGCCGAGTACGGCACCCCCGACTCGCGGTCGTTCCGCAGCACCCACCTGACGGTCATGCTGGTGCTGGCGATCCTACTGCATCCGAGGTTCCGGAATTCGTTCCAGGACCCGATCCTGGTCCCGGGCGGTGCCGGCAACATCAAGCGCGCCGCCGGCTTCGCCGTCGACATGGTGTTGACGCTGCTCTGCCTCATTGTCCAGGTCTACACCATGTGGGACGTCGAGGCCTTCCAGGGCCGCGAGGGCGAGATGACCCAGGTCGACGTCTACATGGGCATCGTGCTGATCTTCCTGGTCCTCGAGGGGACGCGCCGCGCGGTCGGCTGGACCATGGTCATCCTGGCCTCGTTCTTCATCGTCCACAGCCTCTACGCACCCCATTTCTTCGGCCTGCTCTACGGCCCGCCGACGTCCCTGGGGCGCTACGTCGACATCATCTTCCTGCGCACCGAGGGCATCTTCGGCATCCCCGTCTACGTCGCCTCGACCTACATCGTGCTGTTCATTCTTTTCGGCTCCATCCTGGTGCGCTCCGGCGCCGGGCGGTTCTTCATCGACCTCGCCATCGCCCTCACCGGGCACCGGACCGGCGGGCCGGCCAAGGCCTCGGTCGTCGCCAGCGCCTTCATGGGCACGGTGTCGGGCTCGGCGGTGGCCAACGTGGTGACGACGGGGTCCTTCACCATCCCGATGATGAAGCGCCTCGGCTACCGCCCCCGCTTCGCCGCCGCGGTCGAGGCCTGCGCCTCGTCCGGCGGCCAGATCACGCCGCCGATCATGGGCGCCGCGGCCTTCGTCATGGCCGAGTTCCTGCAGATCAGCTACCTGTGGGTGATCGTCGCCGCCGTGGTGCCGACGTTCCTTTATTTCGCTACCGTCTACTTCATGGTCCACCTGGAGGCCGAGAAGCTGGGCATCGCCAAGATCGAGAAGGACCGCCTGCCCGAGATCGGCAAGGTCCTGGCCCGGGGCTGGCACCTGCTCCTCGCCCTGGTGATCCTGGTCGCCTTCATGGCGATGGGCTTCACGCCCATGCTGGCGGCCTTCTGGGCCATCGCTTCCATCGTCCTGTTGAGCTTCGTCAACAAGACGACGCGGATGAGCGCCGTCGACCTTTTCGCGGCCCTGGAGACCGGGGTCCGGCGCACGGTGCCGGTGACCGTGGCCTGCGCCTGCGCCGGCATCATCATCGGTTCCATGTTCGCCTCGGGCCTGGGGCTCAAGTTCACCAACTCGGTGATCGCCCTCTCCGGCGGCAGTCTGCTGATCCTACTGGCCCTGACCGCCGTCGCCGGCATCATCCTCGGCATGGGCATGACCACCACCGCCGTCTACATCACGGTGGCGGCGCTGATCGTCCCCGCCCTGGTCGAGATCGGCGTCGTCCCCATCGCCGCCCACCTGTTCGCCTTCTATTACGGCGTCGTCTCGGCGATCACGCCGCCGGTGGCCCTCGCCGCCTTCGCCGCCGCGGCGCTGGCCGGCACGCCGCCCATGAGTACGGCGGTCGAGGCCGCCCGGGTCGGCATCGCCAAGTACCTGGTGCCCTTCATCTTCGTCTACAACCCGAGCATCCTGTTCGAGGGGCCTCTGTGGCTGACCGCCTACTCGACGGTGGCGGCCCTGGCCGGCGTCTGGACCCTCTCCATGGCGCTCGAGGGCTGGTTC
>JAJFIG010000231.1 GCA_021775195.1 Rhodospirillales bacterium
CGGCGGCGAGCAGCAGCGAGGCGAGGATGCGTTGGCCCATGTCCGCCTCCTTCAGCCACATGCCTCCCAGCAGGACCGAGAACGGGATCGACGCCTGGCGCACGGCGTTCACCGCCGCCACTTCGCCGCCGGCCTGATAGGCGAGCAGGATCAGCAGGTAGGAGGCGTAGCACAGCACCCCGATCTTGACGTAGGGCAGGGGGTTCTTCAGCCACGGGAACAGGTTGCGGAAGGGCACCGTTTTGCCCCCCAGCACGGTGAACACCAGGATGAACCCCGGCAGGGTGAAGACGAAGGTCCAGAAATAGATCACCGACGGCGCTACCACCTGCACGGCGCGGGCGTCGGCGATGGAGTTGATGGCGGTGCCCGCCATCGCCACCAGGGCGAACATCAGGGTCACCGGGTTGTCGAGCAGGCGGGCGCCGCGCTTGTACTGGAGCCAGAACGCCCCGGCGACGACCATGGCGATGCCGGCCAGCGCCCACGGCGCATAGAAGACCCCCAGGAACAGGGCGCTCACCAGGGCGATGAACGCCGGTGACGAGCGCGCGATGGGATAATAGGCCGAGAGGTCGCCGCGGCGCAGCATGGTCACCAGCGACGCCGTGTAGACCAGCTTCGCCGCCACCGTGATCGCCAACAGGTCCCAGATTTTGGTAATGGCGAGCAGGTCGTGCCCGCCGATCAGCGAATGGGCGCCGGCGAAGATCACCAGCATGGCGCTGTTGCCGACGAAGGCGCCTTCCGGCTGCGCGTCCCGCTTGACCATGGCGTTCCACAGGGGATGCAGGGCGGCCGAAAGCAACGCCATGCCGGCGATGGTGATCTCCAAGAATGTCCTCGCTTCCCCTGTAACGCCGTTTACCGCAGGTTGGTTCAGCCCCGCGTTGCCTTTGATTGGTAAAGACCCGGTCATCCGAAATCAAGGGAGCGGCGCGGGGGGCCGAGATGGGATTCGTAGTTCCGCCCGTCCCCGGCTCGACCCACCCCGTCCTCGGTACCGGGACAAAAGAAAACCCCGGCTGGCGGAGACCGCCGGCCGGGGCAGTGTTTGGTGGGGACGGGTTGGCTCCCGTCCTCGCGATAGGGGTTTTACTCGGTCACGATGGCGGTCCGTACCGCGGCCTCGTCGGCCAGGGAAAGGCCATCGAAGGTGATCGAGAAGTCGCTGAACGCGCCGTCGAGCGTGTCGTCGATGGTGAGCACCAGGTTGCCGCTGCCGTCGGCGCCGAACAGCAGGGCGTCGGTGCGTTCGGTGCCGCCCGTGTCGTAATCCCCGTCGTGGGAGCCGTCGGTATTCAGGGCCTCGAAGAGGAGGTCCAGGTCGACCCAATCCCCGTCGCCGACGTTGAAGTCCTTGATGGTGTCGTGCCCGTCGCCGAGATTGGCGGAGTCGTCGAGGTTGGCGTAGAAGAACAGGTCCGCCCCGCTGCCGCCGGTCAGGGTATCATCGCCGAGCTGACCCCAGATAACGTCGTCGTCGGCACCGCCGTCGATGACGTCGTTGAACAGCGTGTCCTCGTCGCCGAGGTCCGTGACATTGACGGTAAGGTCGCCGTCGTAGAGGCCACCGACGAGCGATTCGGCATCGAACGCGCTTGGGTCGAAGTCGCCGTAAATGAGGTCGTAGAGATCGAAGCCCTTCACATCCGGGGCCAGGAAATCGCCGATCAGGATGTCTTCGCCGGCACCACCGAGCAGGGTGTCGCTGTGCGCGGTGATGGTGTTGCTCTCGCCGCCACCGTCGGCATTGACGGTGAAGCTGCCGAACAGCGTCACGCCGTCGCCGATGAGCACGTCGTCACCGCCGCCGCCCGTCATCTGGTCGTTGAACGCCGAAACCATCTCGCCGTCGCCCAATGCCCCGATCGTGAACGTGGTCTCGTTGTCCAGGACCACGACGTCGCCGACCAGCACGTCGTCGCCCTCTCCGCCCCTGAGGACGTCGTTGAAGGCGTTGAGGTCGTTGTTAGAGCCCTCCGTCGTGACCCGGAGGTCGACGGGCAGGTCACCGGCCAGAAGGACGTCGCCGACGAGGCCGTCGTAGCCGTCGCCACCGGACAGGGTGTCGTTGAAGGCCGCGAAGGTGTTGTCGTTGCCGTTCTGATTTTCGACGGCAAGGACGACATCGTTCTCCCCGTGGCCGTTCTCCTCGGCGAAGGACAGGACGTCGCCCACCAGCAAGTCGTCGCCGGTGCCGCCGCTCAGCATGTCGTTGAAGGTGGCGAACGAATTGTTGTCGCCGTCGTCGTTGCTGACCGTGAGGCTGACGTTGAGGCCGCCTTCCCCGAAGTGGTCGACGAACACGTCGCCTACCAGCATGTCGGCGCCCGCCGCCGCCATCAACACGTCGTTGAAGGCGTTGAAGGTATTGTTGGTGGCCGAGGCACCCTCGCCAAACGCAAGGTTCATGACGGCGAGGTCGACCATGCCGTGGCCCGACATGTCGTCGCCCATCTCATACTTGGTATCGAAATCCTGGATGAAGTAGACGTCACCGACCATCACATGGCCGGCAAATAAGTTGACGAAATGGGCATCGGCAGTCGCCGCCGCAGGCGTATCGCCATGAGGCAGATTGATGATCGCATCGCCCGCCGTCAGCGTGTCGTTGAAGGCCGTGAACGAATTATTGTCGGCCGTTGCGCTATCGCCTTCGCTGGAATAATCGCCCACCGCGATGTTCTTGATCGACAGCTTGACGGCGCCCATGCCGTAGGCACTGCCGCCGTAGCCGCCGTTGCCATCACCGCTGTAACCGGTGCCGGTGTCGAACTGCTGGATGAAGGCAACGTCGCCGACCATCACATGCCCGGCCTGGAAATGACCGGGGCGGACTTCGGTCACCCCCAGCGTTTCCTGCTGGGACACCATATCGATGGCAGGCAGATTGATGATCGCGTCTCCCGCCGTCAGCGTGTCGTTGAAGGCGGTGAACACATTGTTGTCGGCTGCCGCGCCGGCGCCTTGGCCGTGACTATCGTCAATCGCGATGTTCTTGATCGACAACCTGACGGAACCCTGGCCGGAAGCATCGCCGCCGTTGCCGCCGGTGCCGCCGTTGCCGTCGGCACCGTCGCTGCCGCCGTTGCCACCGGTACCGGCAGCGCCGGACGCACCTTCAGTACCGTCCTCACCGTCGGCACCGTCCTCGCCGCCAATACCGCCGAGACCGCCGGAACCACCGGCAGTGCCGCCGCCGGGACTGCCGGGGTCGCCGTCTAGACCTCCAATTAAAAAACTGTCGAAGCTAATGAAGGTAAGGGCCGAAAAGATGCCGAGGCTGCCAGAGAAGGCATTGCCGCTTAGGTTTCCGGCGAAGCCGCCGTTTCCGCCGTTTCCGGTAGTGATGTCGAACTGCTGGCCGAAGGAAACGTCGCCCACCATCAGATGGCCGGCATGAGCGTCGCCGGTGCCGGGGCCGGCAACCGCCGGCCCGCTCGCCGGG
>JAJFIG010000232.1 GCA_021775195.1 Rhodospirillales bacterium
GAATGCCGGCGCCGTTATCGTCGGCAAGACCAACCTGCACGAATTGGCCTATGGCACCACCAGCTCCAACGCCCATTACGGCCCCGTACGTAATCCCTGGAAGACGGACCACCATCCCGGCGGCTCGAGCGGCGGCTCGGCGGCGGCATTGGCCGCGGGACTGGCTCTGGGGGCGCTCGGCAGCGATACCGGATCATCCATCCGCCAGCCGGCGGCCTGTTGCGGTTGCGTCGGCCTCAAGCCCACCTTCGGCCGGGTCAGCAAACGGGGGGGGCTGCCGTTGTCCTGGGGCCTCGATCATGTCGGCCCCATAACCCGCACGGTGCGGGACGCGGCGATCATGTTGCAGGTACTGGCCGGTTTCGATCCCCGGGATCCCTGTTCCGCCAACGAACCCGTTCCCGATTTCACAGCCGGGCTGGATGACGGTATCCGGGGCAGCCGGATCGGTGTTGCCCGCGCCTATTTCTTCGAGCGCTGCGACCCCGAGGTGGTCGCCGGCGTCGATGCCGCCACCGCCGTTCTGGCCGACCTCGGTGCCATCGTCGAAGGCGTCGACATTCCCCATGCGGATGCCGCCTGGGCGGCCGCGTCCGTCCTGATCTCGGCCGATGCCGCCGGATACCACAGTGCCGACGTGCGCCGACGGCCGGAAGCGTTCAGCGATGAACTGATAGCCTCGTTGACGGTGGCGGGTTTCCATAATTCCGGACACTACGTACAGGCCCAGCGCCTGCGGCGTTATCTCATCGACGCCATCACCACGGTGCTGAAGGCCTTCGACGCGGTCATCATGCCGACGTCGCCAAGAACCGCAACGCCCATCGCCAGACCGGGATCGGGAGCAGTGCGCTCACGCAACACCATGCCCTTCAACCTGCTCGGCCTGCCGGCCCTGTCGGTGCCCTGCGGCTTTACGGAAACTGGCCTACCCATTGGCCTTCAGATAGTTGGCAAGGCCTTCGACGAGGCCGGGATATTGCGCCTCGCCCATGCCTACGAACAAGCGGCCGGCTGGCACACCCGGCGCCCAACCCTGTAAACCGGTGCGCCAAAACGAAACGGCGCTCCATTTGCTGGAGCGCCGTTGCACAGCGTTTTCCGGAAGTAGGATCGGTGACCCTATTCTTCTTCCATGTTCGTGGCGCTGTGCATATCCATCACTTCGGAAAGCAAGCGATCCTCTTCTTCTTCGTCGAGGTCGAATTCGATGGCGAAGCCGTCATCAAAAGTCCGGGTCACGTGGCCCGAGACGGACACCAGGTCATCGATATCGACTTCCGCGAAGGCGCCGTCTTCCCAGTCGGCCTCGATTTCGAGTGCCGCGCCGCCCGCCGAAATGTCCCGGACCAATCCTTCGCGTTCCTCATCACCGGATTTAGCCCGGACGGTCTTGGCGACGTTGACCCTCTGGTGGCGGCGTTTGTCCGCATTGGCATCGCTTGCTGCCATGTCCCTTCTCCATGCTGCAAAGCTGATCGAGGGCGGTAATAGTCCCCAGGTCCGCCCGTCACCAATAACCTATACCCGGACGATGCAAACAAAAGATTAACGCCGGTTACGCCTGAATTAGATGTCATTCTTCCCCGTTACCGCTCCCCGGCAAACAGCTCGCCAGCACCTTCCGGAAAAGGACGCTGTCGACGTTGCCACCCGACAGCACCAGGCCGACACGCTTGCCCGCCATGGTGTCTCTTTCCTTGAGCAGCGCCGCGAGCGGTGCCGCCCCGGCCCCCTCCGCAAGGTTGTGGGTATCGGTGAAGTAATGGCCCATGGCCGCCAGGATCCCATCCTCGGAAACGCTCACCACCCGATCGCAGCCCTTGAGGATGATCGCCAGCGCCTCTTCGCTGGGCACCCGGCAGGCCACTCCGTCGGCGATGGTATCTGCGGTGTTGGTGGACACGGGTCTGCCGGCTTCGAAGGACAGGGCATAAGTCATGGCGTTTTCCGCCACCACGCCGACGACACGGGTTTTCAAGTCGAGAGCATCGCGGGCGGCAATCATGCCACAAACACCTGACCCCATGCCGATGGGCACGTAAACCGTATCGAGATCGGGCACCGCCCGCAGGAACTCAAGACTGTAACTTGCAACGCCCTGCCACAGCGATGAATGGAACGAGGGAACCATGTGCAGACCCTGTTCCCGAGCCAACTCCCCAGTGTATTCATAAGCCGCCTGAAAATCATGGCCGTGTTCGATCAGCGTCGCCCCGAAAGCGCGCATGGCGGCATTCTTTTCGGGATTGTTTCCCTCGGGGACGACGATGGTCGCGGCGATGCCGAAACGGGCGGCAGCCCAGGCGACACTTTGTCCGTGATTGCCCCGTGTCGCTGTGATGACACCAGCGGCGTCCGGTTCCCGGCGTTTTAGGGCGTCCATGTAGACGATCCCGCCACGCACCTTGAAAGCGCCGATGGTTGTGTGGTTCTCGTGTTTGACCCAGACCTCGGCACCGCTGCGTTTCGACAGCAGCGGCCAGGTATTCTGCGGCGTCGGCAGCATGCGCTGGTGGACCGCCGCCGCCGCCGCCTCGAGGTCGTCCAAGGTTGTCATGGCCTGTCCTTTCTTTTTCTTCGCGCCCTATCCCCGGCGGGCCAGGGCGATGCCGCCCAGGACCGCTATACTGCCCAAGACCAGCGGCGGTGTCAGGGTTTCGTTGAAGACGGTCACGGCGAGGATCAGCCCGACCACCAGTTGGGCGAACTGCACCGGAGCGATACGCACGACACCACCGGCGGCGAGGGCCCAGTACCAGCCGATGTAGCCGAGAATACTGGAGCCCAGCGCCAGATAGAGAACGGCCGACCATCCGACCACGGTGACTGCCGGCCAATCCGTGGCGCCCCACAGGAACGCCAGCAGGGGAACCTGCACCAGTGCCGCGATCCCTATCCCCCAGAACGTCGTGCTCACGGTCCCGATTCGCAGGGAAAGGCGGCTCCCGGCCACGTAACCAAGCCCCGCAGCGGCCGAGGACGCCAGGCACAACAGATCGCCGACAACCGTTGCTTCGCCGGAGCCGGCACCTCCCCGGAAACCGATCAGCAACCCCACGCCGGCGAACGCGATCGCCATTCCCAACATCCACCGCCGCCCTGGAACCCGGCGTTCCGCGATCGCCCCGAAAAGGCCGGTAAAGATCGGGATGCCGGCATTGATAAGCGCCGCGTGCCCGGCCGATGTCTGCTTGACGCCAAGGCTGAACAACAGGGTGAAGGCGAGGAAACCGCCGACGGCGGAAAGTGCCAGTAGTCCCCAATGACGATTGGACGCCGGCAGGGGCATGCGCCGTGCCGCCGCCAACGGCAGAACGACGGCGCCTGCAAGCACGGTGCGAAGAATTCCGGCAGTCACCGGATCGAACTCGCCGACCGCCAGCTTGGTCGCCGCCGGGGTCGCGCCCCAGATCAAGACGGCAACCCCCGCCGCCCCGTAGGCCGCGAGAAGCCGTCGGCCTTCAATCATGAATTACCCGTCCACGTCAGCGGACACCACCGTATGGCCGTGATTGAGGGGCCCGTGACCATGGCCGAAGCCGGGTGCCGTGCGGATCGCCTCCTGGACATATTCACGCCCCCGCCGGACCGCGTCCACGACCGGCATGCCCTGGGCCAGTCCCGTGGCGATGGCCGAGGCCAGCGTGCACCCGGTGCCATGGGTATGGCGGGTATCGATTTTAGGACTCTCGAACGTCTCGACGATTTCGCCTTCCCGCACCAGGACGTCGACGATAGTCTCCCCCGGCATGTGGCCGCCCTTGAGCAGCACCCACTTGGCGCCAAGGGCCGCCAGTCTGCGCCCCGCCTCGCCAGCATCGTCGGGACCCGCAACCGCCATACCGGTCAAGGCTTCTGCTTCGGGCAGATTGGGCGTCAGGACGTGAGCCAGCGGGACCATGTGCGCCTTCAAACTCTCCATGGCCTCCGGCACCAACAAGGGATGGCCGCCCTTGGCGACCATGACCGGATCGACGACGATGGGAACCTTCCCTCCCCCCGACGCGATCATGGTATGGAGCTCCCGGGCCACCGTTTCGATGATCTCGGGTTTGTGCAGCATACCCACCTTGACCGCATCGGCGCCGATGTCGGACAGCACCAACCGCATCTGCTCGGCGACGAAGTCCGTGGGCACGTCGTGGATGCCGAATACGCCTTCGGTATTTTGTGCCGTGAGCGCGGTGATCGCAGTCATGGCGTAGCCGCCAAGCGCGGTTACCGTCTTGATGTCGGCCTGAACCCCCGCACCCCCGCTCGAGTCGGAACCGGCGACGACGAGCACGCGTCCTTTCATCGCCTTTCCTCCCCAGCCGATATTATTTTGCGATTTTCTCGATGACGTCGACGATGTCCCCAACCACAGCCCCGACCAGGGTCTCGTCGTCACCCTCGGCCATGACCCGGATCAAGGGTTCGGTGCCCGACTTGCGGATCAAAAGACGGCCTCGATCTGCGAGCTTCTGTTCGCCGGCGGCAATGACCTTTTTGACCGAGTCCTCTTCCAACGGTGCACCACCATTGAAGCGGACGTTGCGCAGCAACTGGGGCAGTGGCTCGAACATTCGGCAGATTTCGCTGGCCGGGCGGTCCGTCTGGATTTTGACCGCCAGAACCTGCAAGGCGGCGATCAGGCCGTCGCCGGTCGTGCTGTAGTCGCTGAGAATGACATGGCCCGACTGTTCACCGCCGAGATTAAAACCCTCGGCGCGCATGTGCTCGACAACGTACCGGTCACCGACCGGCGTCCGCTGGAGGGTCAGGCCAAGACCCGTCAGAAAATGCTCCAGGCCCAGGTTCGACATCACCGTGGCAACAATGCCGTTGCCGTGCAGACGTCCGTTCTCCGCCCAATGGCTCGCCACCATCCCCATGATCTGGTCACCGTCCACAAGGGCACCGTGTTCGTCGGCGATGAGCACCCGGTCGGCATCACCATCAAGCGCAATGCCGATATCCGCGCCATGGGCCACCACCTGGGCGCACATGGCATCGGTGGATGTGGAACCGCACCCTTCGTTGATATTGAAACCGTCAGGGTCGATTCCGATGGGCACGACGTCGGCCCCCAACTCCCAAAGCACCTCCGGGGCCACCTTGTAGGCGGCACCGTGGGCACAGTCGACGACGACCTTGAGGCCATCCAGCCGCAGCCCCTTGGGAAAGGTGTGCTTGACGTATTCGGTATAGCGCCCCTGGGCATCGTCCAGGCGGCGGGCCCGTCCCAGCTTTGCCGGCGGCGCCAGGTCCGTGCTCATGTCCTCATCGATCTGGCGCTCGATTTCCTCCTCGACCTCGTCCGACAGCTTGTACCCGTCCGGGCCGAACAACTTGATGCCGTTGTATTCGAAGGGGTTGTGCGATGCCGAGATCATCACCCCGATGTCGGCCCGCAGCGAGCGCGTCAGCATCGCCACCGCCGGCGTCGGCATCGGCCCGACTAGGATCACGTCCAGGCCCATGGAAACGAACCCGGCCGTCAATGCCGGCTCCAGCATGTACCCGGACAGCCGCGTGTCCTTGCCGATAACCGCCCGGTGACGATGATCGCCCCGGATGAAGTGCCGTGCCGCGGCCATCCCGACCCGCAACGACGTTTCCGCCGCCATGGGTTCGCTATTGGCGGTGCCGCGGATGCCGTCTGTTCCGAAGAGTTTTCGTGTCATGGGCTGCTTTGCCGTCTGGTTATTTCCATCATCAAAAGATGTCTGGAAATACACCGGAAACCTTTATTATTCCATTAATTCACAAGGTGCCGCAAATTTCCCGCACCTCGCCGGTCCGCACGCGCCGCCTCACTTTTCCAGGGCCTGCGACACCACCAACGCCTGGCGGGTCTCGGCCACATCGTGGACACGCAGGATATGAGCACCCTGCTTGACACCGGCCAGGGCAGCCGCCAACGAACCCGCGACCCTCTGTTTGGGCGGCAGATCGCGGTCCAGGCCTGCGATGAAGCTCTTGCGCGACACCCCCAGCGCCAGCGCGCAATCGAGCCCCTGGTAGAGCGACAGGCGGCCGAGGATTTCGATGTTGTGTCGTCGTGTCTTGCCGAATCCGATCCCGGGATCGACGGCGATCTTTGAGCGCACCACGCCAGCCGCCTCGACCGCCCTCACCCGGTCGGCCAGGTAATCATAGATGTCCAACGCCGCGTCCTCGTAGTGGGGGGCGTCCTGCATTGTTCCCGGCTCGCCCAGCATGTGCATGAGGATGACCGATGCCCCATGCTCGACGACCACGTCCAGCGACCGGGCATCGCCGGTCAGCGCCGTGACATCGTTGACAATCGCCGCGCCTTCTTTCAGCGCCGCGGCCATCACCGCAGCATGGCGAGTATCGATGGAGACCTTGGCTCCGGCTCCGCAGAGGTCCCGGACTACGGGCACCACACGGGCGAGTTCTTCGCCGGTGGTCACCGGGGCGGCGCCGGGGCGCGTCGACTCGCCTCCCACGTCAAGAATATGGGCGCCGGCATCGATCATGTCCCCTCCCCGCGCCACGGCCGCGGCGGGATCAAGGGCCTCGCCGCCATCGGAAAAACTGTCGGGCGTCACATTGATAACCCCCATGATCAGGGGTCGATCCAGTGGCAATCCCGCGAATAACCGTATCGGCGCCCGCAGGCGTTCGAGAACGTCGTCCAGGTGCGCCGCCACGTCCTCGCCTTCGGTCGCGGCCCA
>JAJFIG010000233.1 GCA_021775195.1 Rhodospirillales bacterium
TGGCCATGCGGACCACGGTCGGGGTTGAAACGTGGGAGGCCTCGGCGACGGCGGTGATGCTGCCCAGTCCCGAGACCGGATAGCTGTCCAACAGGGTGTTGGCGAGCTGGCGTTCGGCGCGGGTCAGGTCGTCAAACTTGCCGCGGATGCGTTCCGCCACCGTGAGACCTTGGGGTGCCGCCATGTCGATGGGTACCTCCCGGGCGTGGACGCTTTTGTTTCACCACAATCATGGATGAAATTTTTTTGTCTTTGAAGTTTTTTTTGAAATTATCGTTACAGAAAATGACTTGAACAGCACGTTCATTTGTGAAAAATATCTCCACGTTAACGGGAGGGATGCCCCTTGGAGATAAAGAGGAAAATGGCGCCGCGCCCGGCCTCCGCCGACGGGGTGGTCGAGGTGACGAATTCCTCGGGCGGCGGCGACTTCATCCTCGTCTGCGAACACGCGTCGCGCTTCATCCCGCCCGAATTCGAAAATCTCGGATTGAATGACGACGCGCTCCACAGCCATATCGCCTGGGACCCCGGCGCCCTGCCGGTGGCGCTGGCGATGTCGGCGATCCTCGACGCGCCCGTCATCGCGCCCCGGGTGTCGCGCCTCGTATACGACTGCAACCGCTCGCCCGAGGCCAACAGCGCCATGCCGGCGGAAAGCGAAATCCATGAAATTCCGGGGAACAAGGTTGTTTCCGCGTCCGAGCGCCGAGCGCGGGCGGATCGCTACTACAGGCCTTTCCATGGTGCCCTGGCAGACGCCGTCAAACGGCGGACAGAGGCCCGACGGACGCCGGTGATCATGACCATCCATTCCTTCGCCCCGGTCTATGACGGCATCAGACGGGATTTGGACATCGGCGTCATCCACGATTCCGACACCCGTTTCGCGGACCAGCTTCTCCGAATCGGCGAGGCCGAAGCCGATCTCGATGTTCGCAGGAACGCGCCTTACGGCCCACCCGATGGCGTTACCCACACCCTGGCGGAACACGCCCTGCCGCGGGGCCTGCTGAACGTGATGATCGAAATCCGCAACGACCTGATCGCCACCCCGGCCAGCCAGCGGGCGATGGCCGAACGGCTGTCCCGGTACGCGGCCGAGGCCCTCGCCACCCTTGGCTGCAGCGGGACGGAAGAGGGCCCGTGGTCGAAAGCCGAGCCCAGGCCCTTGGGCCCGGACGCGGCCTGAACGGAACAGGACATGCCGAAGGCGATCATAACCTATGTGCGATACGTCGACACCGTGAGCCGGATCGTCGGGCGGTTCGCCATGTATCTGATCTTCGCCATGCTGGGGGTGCTGCTTTTATCCTCGATCATGAAGACGTTCTTTATTCCCCTGCAATGGACGCTGGAGCTGGCCCAGTTCCTGATGGTCGCCTATTACCTGCTCGGCGGCGGCTATTCCATGCAATTGGGGGCGCATGTGCGGATGGACATCTTCTATGACCGCTGGTCGACCGAGAGAAAGGGGTTCGCCGATTCCATCACCTCGTTCTGCCTGATCTCCTACCTGATGATCCTGCTTTATGGCGGCTATTCCAGCACCGAGTACGCCGTGTTCTATGGCGAGAAAAGCTATTCGTCGTGGGCGCCCTACATGGCGCCGATAAAGATCGTCATGACCTTCGGCATCGCGCTGATGCTCCTGCAGGCCGTCGCCACCTTCTTCAAGGACCTGGCCCGGTCCCGGGGCCTGACCCTGTTCGAGGAACAGACGGCGGACGAGGCGTCGATATGAGTTACGAATGGATCGCCCTGCTGATGTTCTCGTCGATGATGTTGATGCTGATGAGCGGGCAGCGGGTGTTCGGGGCGATCGGGTTCGTCGCCGTCGTCGCGGCCCTGTTCCTGTGGGGGGACGGCGGCTCCGAGATGGGCTTCAGCGCCGCCATGAAGCTGATGAAGTGGTACCCGCTGCTGACCCTGCCGCTGTTCATCTACATGGGCTACATGCTGTCCGAATCGGGGATCGCCGACGATCTCTACCGGATGTTCCATGTCTGGATGGGGCCCCTGAACGGCGGCCTGGCGATCGGCACCATCGGCCTGATGGTGATCATATCGGCGATGAACGGATTGAGCGTCGCCGGCATGGCCATCGGCGCCAGCATCGCCCTCCCCGAACTGCTCCGGCGCGGCTACGACAAGGTGATGGTTACCGGCGTTATCCAGGCCGGCAGTTCGCTGGGCATCCTGGTTCCGCCCAGCGTCGTCCTGGTCCTCTACGGCATGATCGCCAGGCAGCCGGTGAGCCAGCTGTGGATGGCCGGTGTTTTCCCCGGCCTCATGATGGCCACCCTGTTCATCGTCTACATCGTCATCCGCTGCAAGATTCAGCCCGAACTGGGGCCGGCCCTGTCGGCGGACGAACGCCGGATCGGCTGGGCGGAGAAACTTCGCCTGCTGAGGGCCGGCATTCTTCCCTTCTTCATCTTCTTTTCCATGACCGGGCTGTTCCTGATGGGGATCACCAGCCTGGTGGAGAGTTCCGCCGTCGGCGCCACGGCGGCGACCATCGCCGCCCTGATCAAGAGGCGCCTGACCCGCCAGGTCGTCGAGAACACCATCCGCAAGACCCTGGGGGTGAGCTGCATGTTCATGTGGATCATCCTGGCGGCGCTGTGTTTCGGCGCCGTGTTCGACGGCCTTGGCGCCGTCAAGGCCATCGAATCGTTCTTCGTCGGCCAAATGGGACTGGGGCCCTGGGAAATCCTCATCATGATGCAGCTTTCCTACCTCCTGATGGGCATGTTCCTGGACGACACGGCGATGCTGGTGATCGTCGCGCCGCTTTACGTGCCGCTGGTCAAGATCCTGGGCTTCGACCTGGTCTGGTACGGGGTGCTTTACACCATCACCTGCCAGATCGCCTACATGACCCCGCCCTTCGGCTACAACCTGTTCCTGATGCGGGCGATGGCGCCGCCGGAGGTGACGCTGTCGGATATCTACCGTTCGATCACGCCCTTCGTCGCCGTCATGGTCCTCGGCCTGATCATCATCATGATGTTCCCCGAAATCGCCCTGTGGCTTCCCAAGACCTATTACGGGAGATGAGAGGGATGAAACGGCGCAGGGAATCGAATACAGGCGGCGGAAAGGCAAGGCCGGCCCACCCTGCATCCGCCGCTGCGTGGTCTCGGGGGATGAACACCCCCGGGGCCGGTTTCGATACTGCGAACCTGGGTTAACCGAAAAAAAGTAAGGGAGATTTTCGAATGACTAAGAGACGCGAATTTCTGAAAAAAGCCGGTGCGGCGAGCGCCGGTGCCGTGGCCGCCACGACCCTGAGCGCGCCGAACGTCATCGCGGCGAACAAGACCATCAAGTGGCGGCTGCAGACCTATGCCGGTCCCGCCCTGGCCGCCCATGTCATCAAGCCGTCGATCGACGCCTTCAACAAGATCGCCAACGGGGAGATGGTGATCGAGTTGTTCTTCGCCGATCAGCTCGTGCCCACCGGCGAGCTGTTCCGGGCGATGCAGAAGGGAACCATCGACGCGGTTCAGAGCGACGACGACTCGATCGCGGCGCCCGTCGATATTTCGGTGTTCGGCGGCTACTTCCCCTTCGCGACCCGCTACAGCCTCGACGTCCCGGTGCTCTTCAACCAGTACGGACTGAAGGAGATCTGGGAAGAGGCCTATGGCGAGGTGGAAGGCGTCACCTGGCTCAGCGCCGGCGCCTGGGATCCCTGCCACTTCAATACGGTGAAGCCGATCAGAAGCCTCGCCGACCTCAAGGGCAAGCGCGTGTTCACTTTCCCGACGGCGGGCAAGTTCCTGTCGCGCTTCGGCGTCGTCCCGGTGACCCTGCCTTGGGAAGACATCGAGGTTGCCGTTCAAACAGGCGAACTGGACGGCATCTCCTGGTCGGGCATTACCGAGGACTACACGGTCGGCTGGGCGGACGTGACCAACTACTTCCTGACCAACAACATTTCCGGCGCCTGGTGCGGCTCCTACTTCGCCAACTCCGAACGCTGGGATGCCCTGCCGGGGCACCTGCAAACCCTGTTCCGCGTCTGCATGGACAGTTCGCATTACTACCGCCAGCACTGGTACTGGGGCGGCGAGGCGGACCTGCGCACCAACGGCACGAAGCTGAAGCTGACCTCCATTCCGGACGAGGAATGGGCGACGGTGGAGGCGGAAGCCCTCAAGTTCTGGGACGAGATCGCCGCCACCAGCCCCCGGGCCGCCAAGGTCATCAACATCTTCAAGAAGTACAACGCGACCATGGCGAAAGCCGGCCGGCCGTACCGGTACGGATGATGTGAACGGCGGTGTTCGCCGCGGCAGACACCAATTTCCCCCGGGAGCGGCCCTCCCGGGGGAAGTTCAATCGCAGGCCGTCAGCACGCGCGGCCCCAAGACAATCTGAATAGAAATTGCGAGTCCGATGGCAGGCAAACTGACGCTCGAGGAATTGAAACAGGCCGTTGCAGACGGCGACATCGATACGGTCCTGGCGGTCCAGGTGGACATGCAGGGCCGCCTGATGGGCAAGCGCATGCATGCCGATTTCTTTGTCGACGGCGCCTGGGAGGAAACCCACTCCTGCAACTACCTCCAGGCCACCGATATGGAGATGGAGACGGTCGGCGGGTACCAATCGACAAGCTGGGAAGCGGGCTACGGCGACTACACGATGAAGCCGGACCTCGACACCCTGCGCCGGATTCCCTGGCTCGATGGCACGGCGCTGGTGATGTGCGACGTGCTCGACCATCACACCAACAAGGATGTTCCCCATTCGCCGCGCGCCGTTTTGAAGCGCCAGATCGCGCGCCTGGAAGCCATGGGCATGACCGCCTTCATGGCCTCGGAACTGGAGTTCTTCCTGTTTCGCGACAGCTACGAGGAGGCCCAGGACAAGGGGCACCGCGGTCTGTCCCCGATCAGCGCCTATAACGAGGACTACCACATCTTCCAGACGACCAAGGAAGAGGGCGTCATGCGCGCCATCCGCAACGGCCTGAACGGCGCCGACATTCCGGTGGAGAACACCAAGGGCGAGGCCAGCGCCGGCCAGGAAGAGATCAACGTGCGCTATGCCGACGCCCTGACCATGGCCGACCGCCATGCAATCATCAAAAACGGCTGCAAGGAAATCGCCTGGGCGCAGGGGCGCTCGATCAGCTTCATGGCGAAGTGGCACTACGACTACGCCGGCAACTCGTCGCACGTTCATCAGTCGCTGCGAAGCCTCGACGGCGAGCCGCTGTTCTTCGATCCCGGCGCCGAACACGGCATGTCGGACCTGATGCGCAATTACCTGGCGGGGCTCCTGCACCACGCCGGCGACATCACCTGTTTCCTCGCCCCCTATGTCAACTCCTACAAGCGCTTCATGGCCGGCACCTTCGCGCCGACGAAGGCGATCTGGTCGATGGACAACCGCACCGCCGGATACCGCATCTGCGGCGCCGACACCAAGGCGGTGCGGGTCGAATGCCGGGTCGGTGGCGCCGACCTCAATCCCTACCTGGCGATGGCGGCGCTGATCGCAGCCGGTATCGACGGCATCGAGAACAAGCGCGACCTGGAGCCCGAGTTCGTCGGCGACGCCTACGGCGGAAAGGAGGCGCGGGAAATTCCCTCGACGCTCCGCGCCGCGGCCGAGGCCCTAGACGGATCGGCCATGCTGCGCGCCGCCTTCGGTGACGGCGTCATCGACCACTACGTCCATGCCGCCAATTGGGAGCAGTTCGAAAGCGACCGCCGGGTCACCGACTGGGAAGTCGCGCGGGGGTTTGAACGGGCCTGAGAAAAAAAACCGACCTCGGCGGATCGCCGGGATTCGACCCCTAAGTCCTTAAAATAACTGATTTCTTTGACTTGGCGCGGAATGCCGCCGCCGATTTATCCCCCGTTTGGGGGATGAAACGGTCGGCGAATCACGGCACTATTGGCGGCATACGGGAGAACCAGCACGTCTAATGTGCTGAAATAAAAGAAACTTTTCTCCCCGACAGGGATTGTGCGTTGTGGTAGCCAGGTTAACCAATGGACGGGCGCCGAGCCCCGTGCCGCCATCGCAGGCGGCGGCGGGAGCGGTCCGCGCAACCGTGCGACCGGCGGTTGGGATTGCCGACCAGAAACCGTCCTTCGCCGGAAATGCAGCCGGTCCGGCCGGTGGCGCGGCGGCGGCCGGTCCTGACCGGCGGGCACCGTGGATGTTACCCCGGCCCGACCATGGGGCGGCGCCCCTCGGCCATTCGGTCCCCTTCCTGGCCCAGCAGATCGCCCAGGGTGCCCTGGAGGCACCAAACCGGGGTGGCAGCGGGCCGGTAACCGGCGCCCTGCCGGTGCCAAGCGGGTTGATCGTGGAGGACGAGGCGCCGGCGGTGCCGGAAACCGGCGACCGCCGCTTCGAGGACGGCCTCCGGGGCCCAGGAATTCGCAAGGACAGCTACCTCAACGTCTACGAGGCGACGGTAACCATGGCCGAGACCTTCGTCCTCAGCCGCTACGGCGCCAGCCTCGACCGGGACG
>JAJFIG010000234.1 GCA_021775195.1 Rhodospirillales bacterium
CAGACGCCGGGCAGATCGCGGACGACCGGAAAGCGATCGCTTGCATAGTCCTCATCAAACCGGAAATGGACGACCTTGTGATTGGTAATGTCATACGGGTAATGGACGTCGACCGTTGCGGTGATCGCGTTGGTCCACACGCCGGCTGCCACGATGACCGCATCGGCGGAGATCACGCCGTCGTCCGTCTCGACGCCATCAACCCGGTCGGCTCGGGATTCCACCAGACGCCGGACGGAGACACCCTGGCGAATCTCGACACCCAGTTTGCGCGCCGCCCCGGCATAGCCCATGGTCGTCAAATGGGGGTCGGCGTACCCCGATAACGGCTCGAAAGCAGCCCCGGCGATCCGGTCGGGGTTGAGCCGTGGGTGAATTTCCAGAGCCTGACGAGGGTCGATCAACTCGACTTCGGCGCCGGCATCCTGTTGCAGGCGGATATTGCTTTCGAAATCATCCAGCTTTTCGGCGTCCGAGTAGATCAGATAGCCACACTGCACGAACCCCGACGTAACGCCCACCTGCGCGACGAAGTCGGCCAGGATATCGCGCCCGATGGTGGCCATGCGGCAGGTCAGGGGATTTGAATAATGGGTGCGGACGATGGCGCAACTTTTTGCCGTATCGCCCGAGCAAATGGCCCCTTTTTCCAGCACCAGAACGTCGCGAACGCCCAGTTTGGCGAGGTTGTACGCAATGGAGCAGCCGACCACGCCGCCACCGATGATGATCGTCTGATACCGTCTTCCCATCATCATCTCTCCCTTGGCAAACTGTTGCTGTTTCGGCCACGTCGCGCAGGCGCCCACTTGACAGACAAAAGTCCCGAGGCATAGTGTCCGTCACGGAAACTAGTGGACTATACCAAATAAAATGGATTGGTCTATACCAAGCAACGAGCGCCGCGCCTGGGACCGCCGGGTTCCCTACTACCTGCGAATTCGAGATCGCTTCGCCGCGCTGATCGAAAAGGGGTCGCTGCTTCCGGGAACCAAACTGCCGCCCGAACGGGAACTAAGGGATCAGTTCCAGATCACCCGGGTAACGGCGCGTCAGGCCCTGACGCAGCTTGAGGCCGAGGGGCTCATTTTTCGAGAGAACCGTCGCGGCTGGTTCGTCTCGCCACCGAGGATCCAATATGATCCGACCGCCAACGTCAGCTTCACCGAGAGCGTGTTGGCGCAGGGGCGAACGCCCTCCGCCACCGTCCTGTCGACGGAGCGGATGATCGCGTCCGCTCGGGAGAGCCAGTTCCTGGACGTCGAGGTCGGCGATCCGATATTTCTTATTCAGCGGCTTCGCTCGATCGATGGCCGGGCCGTGCTGCTCGAACACCTGCATGTGAACGCCGAACGCTGCCCGGGTCTCCTGGGTCTACCCCTTGACCGGTCGCTGACCGAGTTGATGTCCGAACATTACGGAATCAGCGAATACCGCCCGCACATCAACATGCGCCCCACCGCCCTGGCGGAACCACAGGCGCAAGCGCTGGGGGTCTCGCCCGGCGCACCCAGTCTCTATCTGTCGCGGATCATTTACGACCAGTTCGACAGCATCATCGAATTCGACCAGGAGTTCTGGCGCCACGACGCCCTCGAAATATGCATCAACGTTCACCACCACCTATCGCCGGTACAGGCGGAGGGCGTGAACAATTCGCACGACGATATGCCGGAAACGTTGAGATGACCAACGAAACGCCCATCGTCGTCGTCAAGGATATCTGCAAGACCTTCAACATACCGGGACGTCCGCCCGTCCATGCACTGCGCAACGTCAGCAACCATGTGGCCAAGGGAGAAGTCCTGGTTGTGATAGGGCCCAGCGGGTCCGGGAAAAGCACGTTCCTGCGGGCGCTCAACGGACTCGAAACCATCGACAGCGGCAGTATCGTCATCGATGGAGTCGAGCTTACGGCCGCCAAGGCCAACCTCAATCTGTTGCGCCAGGGGGTCGGCATGGTTTTCCAGCACTTCAACCTGTTCCAGCATAAAACGGCGCTGGAGAACCTCACTATGCCGCAGACAGTGGTCCTCAAGCGCTCACAGAGCGAAGCAGACGAAATCGGCCGCCGGCTGCTTGACCGGGTCGGCATCGGCGACAAAGACGACAGCTATCCGAGCGAGCTTTCCGGCGGTCAGCAACAGCGGGTGGCGATCGCCCGGTCGCTGGCCATGAACCCGAAGGTCATGCTCTTCGACGAGGCGACATCCGCGCTCGACCCGGAAACAGTCGGCGGCGTGCTCGATCTGATGAAGGAATTGGCCACCGAGGGCACGACCATGGTCGTTGTTACCCACGAGATGGGCTTTGCCCGAGAAGCGGCCGATCGCGTTACCTTCATGGACGGCGGCGAGATCATCGAGGAAGGAACGCCCGACACCGTCTTCGACGATCCCCGACACGAACGCACACGCTCCTTCCTCAGTCAGATCATCTAGAGGATGGAATCCTGAATAAGAAGATGAGCTTTGGTATAGACCAGATTATTTCTTTGGTATATACCAACAGGATTGAAATGTTTGAAACTCCATCGCCAAGGCGACGCAGATCGCGAATGAGGGAGCAAGCGACCAAAGGGAGACTTTGAGAGATGAAGAGATTCACAAAATTGTTCGGGTTGGGTCTGTGCGCGCTTGGGCTGAGTTCGTTTGCCCAGTCGGCGTCCGCGGACGTATTGAAGGAAATCGTCAAGCGCGGCGAATTGCGCGTCGCCGTTCAGACACAGGGACCGCCCGTGAGCTTCGTCGACAAGAACGGCACGCGCACTGGTTTCGCCATCGAGGTCGTCAAGATGATGGCCAAGGACATGGGTGTCGAGCTCAAGCTTCTCGATTACGACTGGAAGGGTTTGATCCCCGCCGTCAATTCCGGAAAGGCCGATTTCCTGGCCGCCGACATGACGCCCAACGCCAAGCGTACGCTGGTCTTGAGCTTCACCGAGCCATACTTGTACAGCGACGTGGTTCTGTATTCGAAAAAGAAACAGTCGTTTGTGAAATGGCAGGACGCCTGCAAGAAGGGTGTCTCCATCGGCGTCGTTCAGGGCAGCAGCAACGTCGGTCTGCTGAAGAAGAAGTGCCCCGATACGACCATCAAGGAGTTTGCCGGCGGCGGCGCCGCGGTTGCTCAGGCCGTTGCCGCCGATCGTGCCGACGCGGGCATCAACGACGTCGCCTCGGCCGCCGGGTATATGGTCGAGTACACAGACTTCCATATCCTTAAGGGGGCGCCGAAGCGCTGGCCCCTGAGTTTCGCCACCCGCCCCGATGAGCATCATCTGCTGCGCTGGATGGACAACTACTTCATGCTGATCCGCAACGACGGACGCCTGGAAAAACTGGCTGCCTACTGGATGCGGGGACCGGTCTGGAAAAATGACCACTAGACCGGGGCTCCCATGAGTACGAACCTCGGAGGCTCTGCCGCAGCGGTAGAGCCTCCTTTTCTTAGCCGTCAGGTCATTGAGGCGCGTTGCGGGCATGGACTGGATTCTCGACTTCTACAATTACCGGGTGGTCGGCCAATACCTGCCTGAGTTCGCCCGCGGGCTCGGATCAACGGCCTGGATTTCCCTGCTCGCCCTGGGAATTTCGCTTTCCGTCGGCACGATTGGCGCGATCATGCGGATGTCCGCCAACCCGGTGTTGTGGCGGATTGCCGCCGGCTACGTTCAGGCAATCCGTTCGACACCGCTGCTGATCCAAATTTACCTGATCTATTTCACCTTTCCGGCGCTGCCCCTGCTTGACCGCCGCCTGGACGAGCTCGAAGGGGGGATCATCGCACTTGGCCTCAACGCCGGCGCCTACATGAGCGAGATCATCCGAGCTGGCATCGAATCCATCTCACGCGGCCAGGTCGAGGGCGCCCAGTCTGTCGGCATGACCTATCTGCAACGCATGCGCCATGTCGTTCTGCCGCAGGCTTTCGCCCGCGTCGCCCCGCCGCTGCTCGGGCAGACGGCGGTCCTCATCAAGGACTCATCCCTGGTCAGCTTCATCGGCGTCTTCGAGTTGTTCGGCGCCGGCCTTGTCGTCCTCAACGAACGGCTGATGCCGAACGAGGGGTTTTTGACGGTCGCGGTCTGCTACCTGGTGATCTACACCGTCATGCTGTCGGTGACGAAGTTCGCGCAGCGTCGTCTCGGCGGCGCCACGGGTTAGGGAGGGGACCATGTTCGACGTTATCTCATCGACCCTGCCGTTCCTCCTCGACGGCCTATGGATGACCTTCAAGATTTCCTTGATCACGATCTTTCTCGGCAGCCTGATCGGGGTCGTCGTGGGCATGCTGCGGACCCTGGACTACGCCGTGATCACCTATCCGTTGGCGGCGTACATTCATGCGCTGCGCGGAACCCCGTTCCTGATCCACCTCTATCTCGTCTATTTCATGCTGCCGGCGACGGGGATCTCGTGGCTTCAGTTCGAAGCCTTTCCGGCGGCCGTCATTGCCCTCAGCCTGTATACCTCGACCTATGTCGCGGAAATCGTCCGCGCCGCCATCGAGGCCGTCCCGAGCGGCCAGACCGAGGCGGCGCGCTCCACCGGCATGACCGCCCTTCAATGCATGTGGCACGTGGTTTTGCCGCAGGCGGTGAAGATGATGATCCCGCCCATGGGCGGCGTCTACGTCATCATCATCAAGGGGACGTCCATCGTCTCGGTCATCGGCATCGCCGAACTGGTCCGGGCCGGTGAACACGCCACCCAACGCCATCCCAAGGAACTGATGGTGATCTACGGGATGACGGCGCTGTTGTACTTTGCGTACTGCTACCCGGTCCTCCGTATCGCACGCTGGGCCGAGACCAAGTTCGGAAGCGTTCGGTTGCCGTCCTGATCACGCCGCCGGGGGCCGGCAACTGCCATTGGGAATTTTACGACGATGACGATAGAGAGAGTGGTCCAGTTAGGACTGCATAGCTTTAGTTTTGACCTCCATCGTCGCTACCAAGCGGGATTCGACGTCTACGCCCTGATCGATGCAGCGGCGGGGCTCGGCCTGTCGGGTGTTCATATCAGCCTGAATGACGAGAATTACCGATGGATTGGAGGCACGTCGGCCGACCGGCTGCGCGCCGTCGGCGCGGCCATCCGCGACAAGAGAATGTTCGTCGAAATTGATACCTCGGGCACCGATCCGGAACACCTGGTCAAGCTTCTCAATGCCGCCCGGCTGCTCGGGGCCGACCGACTGCGAACCTACGTCACGGTCGCAGGGAGTCCCGAGGATCAGGCGTCGGCGGCGGTAGACGGGCTGCGCGCCGCCGCGCCCGTCGCAGAGGACCTCGGTGTTGTTCTTTTGCTTGAGAATCACGAAGATTTCACTGGCCAGGAAGTATTCCGCATTCTAGAGAAAGTGGATCATCCGTCGGTTGGCGCCGTCTACGATTTTGGCAACTCGATGATGGTCCTCGAGGACCCGATGGAGGCGGCGAGGGCGATGGCACCGTTCGTCCACACGGTGCACCTGAAGGACCACGTCCTGACGGTCGACCCGGATGGCCCGGGCGCCACCGACGCGGAGAACACCATCGTCTGTGGCGTCTCCATCGGCCGAGGGAACATCGATATCGAGGCCATCCTCGGCTATCTTCTGGACAACGCCAGCTTGAACCGCTTGTGCATCCAGAGCGTCTACGGGTATCGGGCGCCGATCGCGAGGAACCGGTCCGAACTCGCCGGGTTGGAACGTCGGTACCCGGCATTCATCCGTGAAAATTGCATTTCCGACGCCTCCTTCTGCATCCTGGACGCCGAGGCGCTATTTCGTGCTGATCCCAGCCGGCTCCTCGACTACGAGGAGCGCGCAGTGGCACTGGGAGTCGGAAAGGTGCGGGAGATCCTTGGCAATCTTGGCTTCCGAGCCGCCCGCAACGGCCTGTGTGGGGAATATCAGCGGGAAAACATTTAGAGCTATATCCGGCCAAATGGAACCATTTAACCGGATGGCGCTCTAGCACACCGGCGGCGGCAGGGCCTCGACCTTTTCCAGGCTCAGGTTGACCTTGAACGACCCGAAGTCGAGCACCATGGCATCGGCGACGCCGTTGTCGAGCTGCACAACCTGGACCTCGTATTCGGGCACCGAAACCATACTGTCGACCGGATAAAAGGCGAGGCGCACGCTCCACCCCGGGCGTTCCGCCAGGGGTCCGAGATCCTTGGATTGGCGCTCGCCGGGGGCCACACGGGGACCGATGAAGGCGACCACCTGGCGGGGACCCTTGCCGTCGTTGCCGTCGAAGATGATGCGGGTCGCCTGGCGCGCGCCGGCCATGGCCTGGTCCACCAGCCAATCCAGGTGGCCGACGGGGAACATGGTTCCGGGCGGCAGGGTATGGGTCTTGTCGGTGGGCCGCGAATAGGTTACCGCACCGCCCTTGCCCGCGCCCTCGAGGGTACCCCGGCCCTTGAAGGTCTCGCTGTTCCGGCCCAATTTGTTGCGGGCGGCGAAGCTGTAGGAATTGCCGTCCCTCGATTCCCAGCCCGTGAACCGGGTCACCTGCTTGATCGTCGTCCGGCTGGTGTCCATTTCCGTCGACATCTCGTGGCCCAGGATCCAGCCCTCGCAAGTCTTTTCCAGAGACATTCGGGTGACTCCGCGGACATCGACGATGTGGCCGCTTTCGGCCGCCGCCAGCTTGAGCGAATAATAGGCCCGGTGGGAAACCAGGTCGGCGGCCGCCAGGGGGCCGGAAGCGAAACCCGCCGCCAGCAGGCCCAGGGCCACGCCGAGGCGGATACCGCGAAGTGTATTGAATTCCATGCCGGACCTTTCTTGCCAACCGGCCCTCACCATAGGGATGGCGGCGGCGAGAGCAAGCCGTTCGCGGGGCCCGGGCTCAGGCCGTGCCGCGCAAGGCCGCCACCTCGGCTTCGAGCTCGGCGA
>JAJFIG010000235.1 GCA_021775195.1 Rhodospirillales bacterium
AGTCGCGGTAGGCGATGGCCGGCTTCTTGACCGTCATGGCGTTGGTCTGGGTGGTTACCGCGGTGCCGGTGCTGTCGAGCAGACCTGTCGGGTCGACGGTGATCGCCCGGGTGCCGTCGTCCTTGAACAGGATGGCGGTGCTGCTGTTGGCGCTGACTGCGATACGGTTGTTCGTGGTGTCGAAGTCGGAGTCGCTGGCGATGACCGCGGCGACCAGGGAGGCGACGTCCTGGGCGATGGTGGTGTTGGTGGTGACGTCGACCTGCTTGATGGTGGCGGTGTCCGCCGGCGTCGCGCCGGTGGAGTTGAAGGCATAGGTGATGCCCTCGATGACCACGGTGGCGCCATCGGCCGGGCGCCGGATGCCGGTACCGGCGGCGTCGGTGATGTTGAACTCGAGCTGGCCGGTGCTGGCATAGGTCAGGGCCGTCGGGACCGTCGCGTCCTCCAGGGTCAGAACCGCCGCGCCGGTGGGCGGATCAATGGAAACGTCCCACTGGTTCTCGGTCTGGGATCGGGTGTAGGCGAAGCTCAGATTGGCGGCATTGCCGAGTGAATCGAAGAACTGGACGTCGGTCCGGTGACTGGTGCCGGCGACAGCGTTGGCCGGCAGATTGGCGCCGATGCCGATCTGGCTGGTCGGCGACGCGGTGCCGCCGACGCTGCTGAGATTGACGGTCGAGAGATAATCGGTGGAAACGATGTTCTGGTTGGCGATGGTGAAGGCGGTATTGGCCGGGGTCACGTTGCCGCTGGCGTCGGTGGGCCAGGCCTGGAGGTAAAAGCCGGCGGTGTTGCGCAGGAAGCCGTTGTTGTCCTGGAAAAACGACCCGGCGCGGGAGTACAGGAACTGGTTGCTGAGAGTCGGTACGGCGGCCTCGTTGACGACGAAGTAGCCGCCGCCGGAAATGGAGATGTCGGTCGACGAGCTTGACGCCTGCAGCAAACCCTGGACGCCGGTGTCCTGGCGCGGCTTGGACTGGACGCCGCCGGCGGAGAACAGGGTCGAGGAGGTCTGCTTGGTGACCAGGGTCTGGAAATCGACCCGGGTGTTCTTGTAGCCGACGGTGCTGACATTGGTGATGTTGTCGGATATGGCACCCATGGCGCTGCTCTGGGCCGTCAGTCCGGATACGCCCGAAGCCAATGCTCCAAATAAACTCATTGTCGTCCTCCTTCAATTCTCCGGCCGATGCGCCGGGTGCTAATCCGTGTTTTTCATCACCGCCCGGCGGTCATCCCTGGGGCGGCGGGTCCGCTTTGGGCGGGGTCTCCTTGATCAGGTGCACATCATCCATGGAGACCGCGACGTCGCCCATGAACAGCGATACCTTGCCGTCGTCGACGCCTCCTCCGGTGACGCGGCCGAAGACGGTCTGTTCGACGGTCTGCAGATTGCCGGCCCGGTCGAGGGCACCGACAATCACTGTATAGGCACCGTCGGGCTGCGGCGTGCCGATGCTGTCGAGGCCGTCCCAAACGAAATTGTGCTTGCCGGCCCCGGCATCGCCCTCGGCGGTGAACACCGTCAGGCCGGCGGAATTGCGGATGCTGATGGTGACGTCGCTGGCATTGGTGTCGAGGCTGTATGTGAACTCGGCGTGGCCGTCCTCGAGGGGTACCGTGTCACCGGTGGCCTCGATGGTGTTGCCGATGAAGCCGACCATGGTGGAAACCTGCGAGGTCTCCTGCAGGTCGAGGAGCTTTTCAAGGTTGGCGTTCTGCTTGATCTGCTGCTCGACGCTGGCGAACTGGACCAACTGCTGGGTGAATTCATTGGAATCCAGCGGATCCAGCGGATCCTGGTTCTTGAGCTGGGCGACCAGCAGGTTGAGGAACCGGTTGAGGTCCTCCTGAAGCTGAGCTTCGGAGACAACGGCGCCGCTGTTGGGGCCGAGGCCGGCTGTGCTCTGAGTGGAACCAAGAATCATCGAGTATTCTCCCTTCCGTCGATCCTGCCGTCAGGCGCGGATGTCAATGCGCCCGTCGGGCCGGATGCCGTCGCTCCATTCGGCCGCGAGGGCGGACTGGAGGGCATCCTCGCCGGCCTCCGCATCAAGGAGAGCGGCGTCGGCGGGTTGGCCGTTGGTTTCGTCAGCGGCGGTTTCCTGGCCACCCTGCTCACGCAGGTTGAAACTCAGGTCACCGGTGTTGGTCTGCAGGCCCGCTTCCTGGAGGGCGCGTTCGAGTTCGCGGGAATCCCGTTGCAGAAGATCCAGCGTGTCCTTGTTGTCGGCGGTCACCACCGCCTGGACCCTGCCGTCATGGCCGACCTCGAGCTGGACATCGATGCGGCCGAGGGTGGCGGGCTTGAGCTGGATGTTGATTTTGTCCACGCCCGCCTTGACGGCTCGGGTGATCTGCACCGAAACCTGGTCGGCCACCGACTGCGGCAGGGGAGTGGCGCGATGGGGGGTGGTGGCCTGGGCGGGCGTGGTGTTCTGGGTCGGCGTTGTATCGCCGGTGTTTCCGGGCAGGGCCGAGACGGGAGAGCCGTCCGGCCCAAGGGCCTGAACCTGGGGCGCAGCCTGGTTGACGAGGGGCGCCGACGGGGCGGCGGCGGCACGGGCGGCGGTGGCGGCAATGGCCTGAGCCGCCTGGGCGGCGGATGCCTGGCTCTGGCCGTTTCCGTTGGTGCCTGCGTTGGCTGCCGGATTGAGGCCGGTGGCCACCGTTCCATGGGCGGGGGGCTGTGCGCGCTGGGAGGCCGTGGCGGTTTCGGCCGCCGTCGCTGCGGCGGGGACAAGGGTCGACCCGGGCTGGGAGGCGACGGTACCGGCGTTGGTGACACTGACCCGGACATCGAGGGGATTGCCCTCGCCGACCAGGCGTGACAAGGACGCCGCCTGCCGGGCAGCACCGCTGGTGGGCGCGGAACTCTCGCCGCCGGCCTGGGCCTGCTGACCGGCGTTGGCCTGGGGCTGACCCTGCTGGTGGGCGTTGGTGTTGGTTTGCGAGCCGCCGGCGTTGCCGCCGGTGGCCGAAGAATGCTTGCCGACGGCGGCCAGGGCCGTGGTCAGTCCGTCGACGGCATTGGCACGCCCGGTCTCGCCCTCACCGGGAAGGTTGGCGGACTGGGCCACGGCCAACAGGCCGGCAAGGACCTGGTTGGCCTGCTGGGTGGGGACATCGCCCGGAGTAGTGGCGACGGTGGTGTTCGCCGTTGCGCTGTCATCGGCTGCCGCCGTGCCGGTATCGGCTGGGGCATTGGCGGTGGTGTCATCGGCGGGCTTTTGCGCCGGCGTTTCGGCGGCGGGCTTGTCCTGGGGCGATGCATCGTGAGTGCCGTGGTCGTCGTTCGGCGCCGAATCCTCGCCGTGGGAGGCGTAGCCGTCGCGTTCGCCGCCCAGCGCGTCATCGCGGGAACCGATTTCGCCGGCGCCGTGATCATCGTTGTCGCTGCCCTCCGGGGGCGCGCGGCCGTCTTCGCGATAGGCGGCTTCCCTGGCCGGTGTCTTCGCTCGCCCGCCGTCATCGTCGAAGTGACGGTCGGCGTCGTCGGCGGGAAGGGCGCGTTCGGCGTCATCGGGTAGGGAGGTGACGCCCTCGCGGTCGGTCATGACATTGAAACCGCTCTCGATGCGCACGCCGGTGGTCTTCAGGAGATCGACGAAGCTGAGCGAAAAGTCCTTCGTGTCGACGGGCGCGTCGCCGTCCTTCCTGGAAAGCAGCGACGCGGTTCCGGAGCCTTCTGTCTGCTTGATCGACGAAACGTCCATGATAAGAGCCTTCCCTCAACAACGGGGTCCACTCCTAACCAAGCAAACGGCGGGCCAACTGATGGGTATTTTTTAAGGCTTTGAAAAATAAAAAGAAAATTAGAGAAGCGCGGATCCGCCGCAGGGTAAATACGAAGCCACCCGGCAATTCCTGCTGGCCCAGGTGGTCAATTTCTGCCGGGTGACGAGTACACGACCTAAAAAAGGCGGCCTTCCCGGGAAGGCCGCCACGAAGGCGCTGTCTGGAGTCCGCCGGTCTCCGGCGGGGCCGTGATTAGGTCAGCAGATCGAGCACCGTCCCCTTGGTCACTTGGGGTGGTTTGAGCAGGGTCTCGGACAAGGTGTCGGCGCGGGCCTGGGCCGCTTCGAAGGCCAGGGACAGGGTCTGAAGGAATCGTCCGTGCTTGATACGGAGTTTCTCGATCTCGGCCAGTTTCTCGCTGGTTTCCGCCACCTGCACGGCTTCGATCTGGAGAGTGACGCTGGTCAGCTTGTCCGACACACTGTTCTTGAAATCGATGGCGTTGTCGGCGTTGATGACAAGGATCGCCTGACTGGCCTGAATATCGGCAAGCGCGGTGGCGACGGCGGCCTCGCGCTCGGCGCCGGTGGCATAAGAGGCGTAATCGTTGATGGCAAAGCCGTCGCGGCGCTCGTCGTCGAGGCCGTCATTGACATTGAAGCCAATGGTATAGCCGTTCAGCCGCTTGAGGTTCTTTACGTCACTGTCCAACTGGCCGAGAAGACTGTCGAAGGCGGCGGCGTCGGTGCCGCTGGCCAGGGTCTGCAGGTCGCCGAGGTCGCCGATGAGCCCGTTGACCGACTTGACGTTGAACAGGGCGTCGGCGGCGTACTGGTTGACAAACGGCTGCTGCCGTTCGAGGCGCTTTCTCTCCAGCTCCAGGAAGACGTCGACGTTGTTGACGACCGTTTCCTCGTTGATCTTGTCGATCTTGCCAGCAAGCTGTTTGATGAGCTGGTTCTGCAGGATGTTGAACTGGAGCTCGAAGTTCGGGCGCCCGGCGGTAATCCCTAACCGGCCGATGCTCTGGCCAAGGGAGAAGCGCTCGTTCTGCTCCAGAAAAAAGGTTCCGATACCAACCATGACAATACCCAACACCCGTCCGGCCTTAAGCCGGCGGCGTGTCCTTCAGGGGGTCCTGATTGAAGGGAGGGGTGACGATCTTATACCACATATCGGTTCCAAATGCCATCCGTTGCCGGCAACCGTCAGGGCGCCAGCCCACCGGATCATCAGACCAGAGCCGGGTTAAATTTGGGTAAACCCCAAGAAATCCGGGGCTTGGAGGGGTTCTAGGCGGTGTCGTTGGAGGGCGCCGGGCGCATGTTGGCGCCGGCCAGTTCCATCAACTCCTCTTCGTGCTTGAGCAGCTTCTGCGCCGCCTTGAGCCCCTTATAGAGATGATCCTCGCGCACCGCCGCGGTGATTTTTTCAACGATCGGCGCCGAACTGGGGCTGGCCTGGGCATAGTCGCGGAGATACTGGTCGAACACCGACAGGTAATGGGGCTTCTTCTCGGGGAAGATATAGGCGCATTGGAGGGCGAAATAGATTCGTGACGCCGGGGTGACGCTATCCTTTTCGGACATCACCTCCTTTTCGCGCAGGATCGCCGACTTGTTGTGGATCAGCAGCTTGGTGTTGGGGCCGGAATTCTCGATTGCGGCACCGTTAATGATGAGCTTGTCGCCCGATTTGATTTCTATCATCAAGGGCAAGGCCGGTCTCCTGACAGGGTTACTCGGCGTCGTTTACGAAGCGCGAGCGACCGGGTGAAAAAAATATTCTCTGCCAAAAAGATAGTGACATAGGTGGCGAACGTAAACCGGGTTAGCCACTTTGTTGCCGGTTAACGGCCGGGTCGGGCCGTCCTTGGTCATGGCGCATGGCGTTGATGGTGGCGATTTCCGGGTGGTGCTCGATCACCGACAGGACATCCTCCATGCCGGGGAGCGCCGGCGGTGGCGGCAGATGGGCAAACAGGGCCTCGAAGAAGGCTAAGTCTTCTGGATAGTCCAGAGTCCAGCGGTGGGTTGTGGCGGTGCCGCCGGGTCCGGCGAGGTTGGCGCGGCTGATACCGGGATGGTGCCGCAGCCATGGGGTGACGTGCTCGCGTTCGCCCGGTTCGCGGGCTTTTTCCGCCGCTGCCGCCAGGGCCTCGGCTGTGAAGGCCTCGCAATCGAGGCCATGGGGCCAGCTCGGGGGCATGTTGTTGGCGGCGTAATCGGCGTTCCTTTCGGCGCGCAGGCCAAGGACGGCACTGGCGACCCGGGGATCGAGCAGCGGGCAGTCGCTGGTTACCCGCATGACGATGTCAGCGTTACAGGCCAGGGCTGCTTGACGGTAGCGATCCAGGACATCGTCCTCGGAACCGCGGAAAACCACGGTGCCCAGGCGTCGGGCTTCCTCGGCAACGGGATCGTCGGTGGGCGCAGGCGTCGTTGCGCAACACACAACGTCAACACTATCGATTGCCCGGCAGCGTTCGAACACGTGAGCCAGCACCGTGCGTCCGGCAAGGGGCATCAGG
>JAJFIG010000236.1 GCA_021775195.1 Rhodospirillales bacterium
GGGCGCGCGCCTGCTGCTCGAAGAAGCGAAACGCATCTTCCAGCCGAGCGGAATCCTGGGCGAGGGATCCAGCCATTACCATCTGCTGCTGACTCGCAACTACGCCGAGGCCTGGCTGGCAGCGCGCCGGCACCATCGCCCCGAGGAACCGGCGTTGAAGGAGATCACGGCCCGCGCCCTCGCCGTCATCCCACGTCTCGTGCTCCCGGGTGGACTGCCCCTCGTCGGCGACATCTCCCCCGACTGCCCGCCGTCATTCCTTGCCGGGCTCCTGCCCGACCGAGATATGAAGGCCGGCTGGACTGGCCTCTTGGACGAAGCCGACCGTAATGCTCTCACCGAACTGAAGGACGGACTGGGACCCGTCGACGCAAGGGCCGACGGCTGGCTCCGCGCCGATTTCGGCCCCTGGTCGGGGCTCTGGCATGCCGCCCCCGGCGGCTGGTCGGCCATGCCGGGACACGGACATCAGGACTGCGGCGGCTTCGAGCTTCATTTCGGCACCGAGCCCCTATTCCGCGATCTCGGCCGCGGTTCCTACGGAGAAACCGGGGACGCGGCGTTCTATCGATCGGCGCTCGCCCACAACACGATTGTCGTCGACGGCGCCGACCCCTACCCGCCCAACAAACCCTATTACGACGACGGATTTCGCCGCCGGGTTGGCGGCCCGGCGCCGGAGCTTTTCGCGGAAACGGGAATCGTGACAAATCGTTACAATGGATTCGGACGATTGAAGGGTGTCGGCGAGACGATGCGGCGTTGGAATTTTGCCGATTCGGCGTTGACCATCACCGACCGGGCGGATGGAAACGGCAACCATGCCGTGATCAGACTTCTCCATACTACCTTGGAGGTTGAGCGGGACGGCGATGCCATTGTGCTGCGCGGTGCCGAGGGGCGCTACCGCGTCCGCGCCGAGGGCGACATGACGCTCCGCCCGGCGACCTGCTGGCGAGCCTACGGCGACGGCGGCCCGGCGACCACGATGCGCATCGACAGCGCCGCCGCCCTGCCCTGGGAGTCCACCATCACCATCGAGGCCCTCTGAATGTGCGGGATCGCCGGCCTCTTCCTGCCCCGCATTAGCGCCATCGTCGAAGCCGACATGGACGCCATGCTGACGGCGTTGCGCCACCGCGGCCCCGACGGCAACGGCCGCTTTACCAGCCCCGACCGCCGCTATCAGGCCGGCTTCACCCGCCTCGCCATCATCGATCTCGAAACCGGCGACCAGCCCCTCGTCGAGGACGGCGGCGCCCGCGTCCTCATGGGCAACGGCGAGATCTACAATTACCTGGAACTGCGCCGCGAGCCCGCGGCCCGCACCTACCCCTTCCGCAGCCAGGGCGACATGGAAGTGATCCTGCCCCTGGCCACAGCCGGCGACGATTTCGTCCACCGCCTCAACGGCATCTACGCCCTGGCGCTTTACGAGCGCGACCCCCATCGTTTGCTGCTGGTCCGCGACCGCCTCGGCGTCAAGCCCCTCTACTGGAGCCGCCTGCCCGGCGGCGGGATCCTGTTTGCCTCCGAGATCAAGGCCCTGTTCGCCTCCGGCCTCGTCGCCCGGGACGTCGACGAGGACGCGGTGTCGTCCTACCTCGCCCACGGCTACGTCCCGGCGCCGGCGACCCTCTTCAAGGGCATCAGCAAACTTCCCCCGGGACACCTGCTGAGGGCCGACGCCGGCGGCACCGTCACCATCGAGCGCTACTGGCGGGCAACCCCGGCGGCGGATTTCCCCCCCGACGCCGACGCCGCCGAAGACCACCTCGTCGCCCTCCTCGATGACAGCATCCGCCTGCAGTTGCGGAGCGACGTCCCCCTAGGCGCCCTGCTCTCCGGCGGCCTCGATTCGGGCCTCATCGTCGCCCTGGCGGCACGCCAGCTCGACCGCCCCCTCAATACCTACACGGTGCGCTTCGAAGGCGCCCCGGTCGACGAGGCCCCCCTCGCCGCCGCCGTCGCCGAGCGCTACGCCACCAACCATACGGTTCTCGACGTGTCCGCGGGCGCCGTCGCCGGGCACCTGCCCCGGCTTGCCTGGTTCTGCGAGGAGCCGGTCAACGATCCCGCCCTGCTCCCCAATCACCTCATCGAGGAGGTCCTGGGCAACCGCCTGAAGGTGGCCCTCAACGGCACCGGCGGCGACGAGCTGTTCGCCGGCTACGGGCGCTATTTCCGCCGTCCCGTGGAGAGGCGCTACCTGACGCTGCCCGGCTGGGCCCGCCGGGGCATCGTCGAGCCGGCCGTCGGCGCCGCCTCCCCGGTTACCGCCTGGCAACTGGCCCGGGCGGAGAAATTCGACGCCAACCGGGGGGACTACCTGCACGACCATTCGACCCATTTCCCCGCACCCCTGCGCGCCCTGATCGGCAACCGCCAGACGCCGCCGGAACCGGCCCAGGCGCGGTTCTTCGCCGAATTCGCCGGCCCGCCCCAGACCGCGGCGCTCTATGCCGACATCAACACCTACCTGCCCGAGGACCTCCTGACTCTTCTCGACCGCACCTCCATGGCCCACGGCGTCGAGGGCCGGGTCCCCTTCCTCGATCATCGCCTGGTCGACGCGGCACTGGCCGTGGGGCCCGACGTGCGCACTCCCGGCGGCCGCCAGAAGGCCCTGGAGCGAAGGATGGCGGCGCGCTTCCTCCCCGATGCCGTCCTCGCCGCGCCCAAGCAGGGCTTCGCCTCGCCGGTGCCGGCATGGATGGACTCGGGGCTAACGCCGCTCGCCCGGCGCCTGCTGACCCGCCCCCGCACCCTGGAGCGGGGCTGGTGGACCGCCGCGGGCATCGAGCGCCTGCTCGCCGAACCCAGGCGCCACGGATTTCGCGTCTATACCCTGCTGATGCTGGAACTGGCCGTCCGCATCCACGTCGAGGACCAGCCGGCGGACACGGCCCCCGACGACGGCCTGGAGGCCTTCGCCGATGCCGCGTGAGGTCGCCGACGTCAGCGTCGTCATTCCCGCCTTCCGCGCCGCCGCGACCATCGCCCGCGCCCTTCGCAGCGTCGCCCGCCAGACGGTCAGGCCGCGCCAGGCCATCGTCGTCGACGATGGCTCCGACGACGGCACCTACGAAGCGGCGATGGCCGTTTCGGCACGCATGAACGGGGTCGAGCTCAAGGTCCTGCGCCAGACTAACGCCGGCGCCGGCGCGGCGCGCAACCGGGCGCTCATGGAAGCCAAATGCGATTACGTCGCTTTTCTCGACGCCGACGACGAGTGGCTGCCCGAGAAACTGGCGCGCAGCCTGCAATGCCTGGAGGAAACCGGCAGCACCCTCGTCGCCCACAACTACACCCAGATCAGCGACGGCCTTGAGCGCCGTATCGATTGCGCCCGTCACTTCACCCAAGGCGAGAACCTGTTCGCCACCTACGTCCTTCGCGGTTTCATCGCCACCTCGACCGTGGTCGCCCGCCGCGACACGATCCTGGCAGCCGGCGGTTTCGACCCCTCGCTTCGATCCGGCCAGGACTATGAACTGTGGCTGGTGGTCATCGACCGGCCCGGGGTCGCCTTCCACGTCTTCCCCGAGACCCTGACCCGATACCACGTCAGCCCCCAGGGCATCACCAGCCAGGTGGCGTTGCGCCGCCGATGCGCCTTGACGATCCTCCATCGCCACGTCCACCGACTGAAGGGCCGGGACCGCCCGGCATTGTCCGTCGCCTGGCTGCGCACCCTGATCATCCATGCCCAGGCGGCGGTCGCCCATTGGGCGCGAAACGAGTACGGACTGGCCCTTGGCGCCTGCCTCGCCGCACCGGCGAGCCTGGCCGCCACCGCCCGGGCCCTGGCCACGGCGCCCGCCGACCGCCCCGATTTCCTCATTCCCGTCTAGAGTACTCCATGACCGAACCCGACAATCCCCTTCTCCGCGCCCGTGAAACCGCCGAGGCCGACGCCGAAAACGCCCAGGCCCGCAACCGGCTGTGGTGGGAGCGCCTGCCCATGACCTACGCCGACTGGGAATCCGACGACCGCCTGCCCGCCGGCCCCGAGGAGCTGAAACGGATCGAGGACCACCTATTCGCCGCCAGTCCGTTCCTGCGCGGCCGCTTCGACTTCACCCGCTTCCGGGGGCAGCGGGTTCTCGACATCGGCTGCGGTACCGGCGTCCTGTCCTGCCGCTTCGCCAAGGACGGCGCCGACGTCACCGCAATGGACCTCACCGCCACCGCCGTCGCCCTCGCGCGGCGCAATGCCCAGGCCCAGGGTCTCGCCGTCGAGACCGTGCAGGGCGACGCCGAGAACATGGCCTTTTCCCCCGACCATTTCGATTTCGTCTTTTCCTGGGGTGTTCTTCACCACACCAGCGACACCGGCCAGGCCTTCAAGGAGGTGCGCCGGGTGCTCAAGCCCGGCGGCGGCGGCCTGATCATGGTCTACCACCGCCACAGCGTCGTCTACTACGTGCACGGGCTCTACTGGCTGCTGGCCAAGGGAAAGATCTTTTCCGGCCACACCCTGCGCACGGTGCAGGACTTCTATACCGACGGCTACTATCACCGCTACCTGACCGGCGGCGAGATTACCGGGCTTCTGCGCGACGCCGGCCTGACCACCCGGAAGATCACCGTCACCCAGTATGAGAAGAAGATACTTCCGTGGATTCCGTCGTGGCTCGACGAGTTCCTCAAGGCCCGGTTCGGCATGTGCCTGATCGCCGAGTTCGAAAAGCCGGCGGAGTAATACCTGTCTGTGCAGGTTGGAATACCTGCCATCCTTGAAAAAACAGTGTAGTCGGGGCAGGAAACAAAAGAAATCAGCGGCTTAACCTCCCTCGAACCGCTTTTCCCAAGTACGGGCGCGCAAGGTCGAATCTGAACACCGTTACCATTTTTCCGCGATATAATACGCCGTCATGGCCCATAGAGTTTGTGAGTATTGCTGGCCCGTCACCCATCACGCGGAGGGCATCGCCAACGACGTCTCCTCGACCGTACGTGGCAACGGCCGCAAGTTATCGGTCGCCTTCTTGACCGGATTAATTCCGGCCTGGAATAAGGTTTAGTCCGGTGTCCTGCAAGGTCAACCTCAACCGGCCAGGACCTTTCGCAGAGCTCGGCCAAGGCTGTCAGTTCGACGATCCAGGAGAAAACCTCCGCCTTGGCAGTGAAGAATACTGCCTATTTCACCTTCCGAACGGCAGCAGGCGGTCGCAATTTGGCGCCTCAAGAGGCCCCTCAAAGAGCGAGGGCTGGGCCCCAGCAGATGTTGAAGCTTTTAATCAAGCCGTCGCCAAATTCGTGGCTGCCGCCCGCGACGCAGACAAACCCATAGATTTAACGGGCGTCGTTTTTCCGGGCGACATCGACTTTGCCGAGATAGCTGGCGAGGACAAGGTCCTGCCAGGCATCTCGCTGGCCGGAGCTATTATCTTAGGAAAAGCAGACTTCCGCGGAATCACATTCACTGCGCGGTGTCAATTCAACGGTATTAAATTCATAGAGGGTGCAACGTTCGACAAGGCCACTTTCGAGGCCCTCGCCAGTTTTGAGCCTGTTTCCGGACTAAGTTACGCTGAATTCGGTCATTGCTCGTTCGTTAACACGCGTTTTCGCCACAAGGCATATTTTGACTTCTGCCTATTTCATGATTGCACTTTCAGAGAGGCGGTATTCGGTCAGGTTACAAGTTTCAATAATGCAACTTTTCATGTGCCGAGCGACTTCACTAAAGCTTGGTTCGAAGGCATGGCGAGCTTCGAAAACACAAAGTTTCCAGAAGCGATCTTCCAGGAAGTGACGGTCGGGGGTGATGTGAGTTTCCGTGATGCGTATTTTGAAAGAGAAGCATACTTCAAGCGCGCGGCTTTTCATAGCGATGCTGATTTCTCGGCCGAAATTACCTCTGACAAATCGGACAAACGCCAGACCTTCCCCTCAGTCAGCTTCCAAAACGCGACTTTTCTTGGTCACACCACATTTGCCAACCGCCATTTCCTTGGGCCAACGGATTTCAGTCGCGCGAAATTCAAGGTGGCCCCTGTGTTTCATGGTTGCAGCCTCCACCAAGACACGGACTTCCGGAAGACCCAATTCCGGGACGATCGTGGCACCGCCGAAGTCGACGCCGCCCGTGCCTATCGCACCCTTCGCCAAGCTATGGAATTCCACCGCGCCAGGCGGGAGCAGGGAATGTTCTACGCCCTCGAACAACGGGCCCTACGTAAGTCAGGCCAACTTAAGGGAGTGGCACCCAAGCTCTTTTCGCTCCTCTATGACTGGACCGCCGATTATGGCCGAAGTTTCGGGCTGCCCTTCGCATGGCTGGCGCTGGTAACGTTCTTTTCATTCGCCCTCTATTTCGAACTGTTCCATGCCGAAGGGCTGCCGCGCTCCGGTGCCGCCTTATCGTTCACCATCGAGCAGATTGTTCGACCGTTCTTCGTGTGGACCAGCAGTTATAAGCCTCCCTCTGACATAATGGATGTGTGGGAAGCCAGTAAATGGCCGTTCCGCCTTGTTGCCACCGCCCAGTCTTTGATCAGCTTCGGGCTTTTGACCCTGTTCATCCTCGCCCTTCGCCGCACCTTCAAGATGGACTAAGAAGCGGAATGCCGGCGAAAATCGACACGTTTCTGATATGCGCCACCGACAGCCTCCCATCCGTGCAAAAACCGTGTAGCCGCGGCAAGAAACGAGGCCCCGTCAGCCGGGTTTGCGCGCCTCGCAGAGGAGGAACAGGCCGAAGCGGTTGCCGAACAGTCTGATCAGCCAGCGGGGATAGAGTTTCCAGATCAGGCCGTAGAGCGATCCCTGGTATTTCCGGCTTTGCGGCATGTCGAGCAGGTCGCCGACACAGAGCTGCTTGCGTATGGAGACATTCTCGAACCCGTGTTTCTCCAGAATCCCCTTGAATTCCTCCGGCGAGAACGACTTGGTGCCCGGGGATTCCAGGTGATCGTAGATGATGTCCCGCTGCGACCGGAACGGCCTGCCGACCAGCAACCCGTGCCGGACCCAGAGCATGAGTCCGGTCATCGAGAACGTCGAGTAGACCATGATCTTGGCGGTGCCGCCCTTATTCAGGACCCGGAATATCTCCCGCAGGCATTGTTCCGTGTCCGGCGAGTGGTGGATGACCCCGTAGGCGTAAACCAGGTCGAAGGACTGGTCGTCGAAGCCGAGGTTTTCGGCGTCCGCCGTCCCGAGCGTGAAGAGGTCCTCCCCGTACCCCTTGAGCAGCAGGCGCTCTTTCGTCAGCGCGATCGCCGCAGCCGTCAGGTCGACGCCGGTGGCGATGGCGCCGTTGCGCACCCAGTTTTCGAAATCGGACCCGGCGCCGACGCCGATCTCCAGGACCTTTTTTCCCGTCGCTTTCTCGAATTCGGCGAAGCCCGCGATATAGGGTTCCACCGCGTAGCGCTGCCGCGAAATGCCGTCGAAGAACTCCAGCCGGTCATCGGACTCGCCGAAGCGCGTCCCGCAGGGTTCGTCTTCCCAGTGGGCCTTGACCCGGTCCTTCAGCACCGCCGTTCCATCCGTGGAAACCGGCATATCAACCACGACCACCCCGCATAGACCTAACGCATTTCCTGGATTGCATTTTTGTTCCAAACTGGTGAATTCGGCCACGGCCATCAGGTAAGCACGACCACGGGAACCGTGTCATTCTAGAATATTTCATCCCCTCGGCGAGCCAAATCGCCGGCCTGCTCTCGGTGCTTGCCCTGTCGGCCGGCTTCGCCGCCATCGGCGCCTTTGCCGGTGGCGCCCGGCGCTTCGCGGCCTCCGACATTTTCGTCGGCTGGGGTGTCTCCGTCGCCGCCTTCATCATCGTCGGCACCCTGACCCGGGTCCCCTTCACATGGATCGCCGGCACCCTTCTGGGTCTGGCGCTGCTGTGCGCTTTCCTTGCCTGGCGCCGCGACCGCGGCGGGGAAACCGGCCCCGCCGCCATCGGCATCCTGTGGCGGGTCCTTGTCCTGGCGTCACCGCTGGTATTGCTGGTCGCGGCGATGCGGGCATCCCAGTGGGACGAGTTTTCCCACTGGCTGCCCAACGCCCATTTCCTGTTCCGGTTCGATTCCTTTCCCCATTCGGATCTGCCCGACAGCCCGTCGGCACTGCCGGCCTATCCCTATGCCCTTCCCCTGGTCGTCTATCTGACCTCGAGGCTGGCCGGTGGGCTCGTCGAGAACGGCGGCGCCCTGTTCAACCTGCTGATCCACCTGTTCTACGCACCGGCGCTGATTATCGTCATCCGCACCGCCCTCGGGCTTTCTCCCGCCCAGCCGTGGAAGTGGGGAGGGGCGGCGTTGGGGGTTCTGGGCGTCACCGTCTTCTCCACCACCTTCATCCAGAAGCTGGTCTTCACCACCTACGCCGACAGCACCACCTCGGTCGTCCTCGCGGTTGCCGCGGTTCTTGCTTGGCGCATCCTCGAGGCCCTGTCGTCCGCCGATCGCGCCGAGGCCATGAACGAGGCCAGGACCCTTGCCCTGCAGGGCGGTCTGGTGATCGCCGTGCTTCTCAACGTCAAGCAGACCACCCTCGTGCTCGTGCTTTGCCTGGCCGGCGGCATGGTCCTGGTCGCCTGGCGCGATCCCGCCATACGCCTGCGCGACCTGGTGGCGCTGGCGCCGCGCCTGCTGCTGCCCGGGTTCCTGGTCTATCTGGCGTGGCGCGTCTACGTCGGGCGGCACATGCCCGGCGGCGAGGTATCCTTCCAGCCCATGGAGCGGTGGCTGCTGCCCCAGGCGTTCCAGATCCTCGAACGCATGCTCCTGATCCTCAGCAAGAAGGGAGCCTATCTGGCGATGATGACGGTGATGACCGGGTTTGCCGTCCATGGCCTGTTCAGGTTCAGGGGATCGTTCGACCGCCTGGCCATTCTCGTCGGCGCCGTCTTCCTCGGGCACAATTTCTTTCTCTGGATAACCTACATAACGGCCTTCGGCGGCGGCGGCATCGTCGCCGTCTCTTTCTGGCGCTTCAACACCCACATCGGTCTTTTGGGCTGCACCGGGGCGGCCTTCGGCGTGGCCCTGCTCTGGCGGCGCTATGCCGAACCCGGAATCTCCGCCGCCGGGCTCGCCCGCCGGGCTCTGCCGCTGCTCGGTGTCCTGCTGGTCGTGGGAGCGCCCCTGGCGTTTCACAAGAAGGTCCGCTTCGACGTCCGGCCCCAGAAAGACCACGTCCGCGCCGTCGGCCGCGACTTGGCGCTCGCCCTTCCCGAGGGCGCTCGCGTCGGCATCATCGACCCCAAGGGCAACGGCATGGCCGCCAAGATGCTCAATTTCGAAATGACCAGCGGCCCGGGCGCCGGGCGTGACCTGGGCACGGCCTCGGTGATCACCATCGGTCATCGCGAGTATACGGGACCGAAGCTGCGCGACGTGATCGGCCGCCACAAACTGACCCACCTCTGGGTCCATCAGGCGTTTCCCCGGGCCCTGGCCGCCATGGGAGTCGAGCCCGCG
>JAJFIG010000237.1 GCA_021775195.1 Rhodospirillales bacterium
TGACCAGGCCGTTTTCCATGCCGCCGATGGCTAACCGGTCGATCACGTGCACGATCAGGGGCGGCCGACCGGATCCGTCACGAGCCCTGTGGCGGGGAGTGGTTGATCCGGCGGTTGAGTCGGGAGCGTTCTTGCGGGGCAACAGTGGATTAATCTCCAACACCTGTTTGAACGCGTCCCGGCCGGGGCCTCCGCGCCGGCGGTTCGGCCGACGGCTCCCTTGTAAGCGGCAAAGTTAGCACAATTCGGTGGCCTTCGTTATGGGTCATGACGCTCCCGGTCAAGGGCCACGGTCACTGGCTCGCCCGCTCGGTCACGAACCGCGACCAGCCACGCGCTTGAAGATATCCAATTGGCCTTTGGTCGTCGCGTCCCAGCTGAAACGCTCCGCGTAGGCCCGAGTTTCCTCGCGCCGCGGCGGATCGGCGAAAAGTCGGTCGATTGCCGAAACCAGCCCGTCGACGGTACGCTCGTCCGCCATCAGGCCGGCGGCCCCCTCGGCGACGATCTCGGGAATTCCGCCGACTCTTGTCGCGACGGCGGGGGTACCGCAGGCCATGGATTCCAGCAGCACGTTGGGCCATCCCTCGCGGGACGAGGCCAGAACCAGCGCGTCGGCGGCACCGTAAACCCGCGCCAGGTCCTCCTGGTTCAGGAGTCCTAGGAAACGAACGCGATCGGTGATCCCGAGGGTGTGAACCAGGCTTTCCAGCGTGGCCCGTTCCGGCCCGTCTCCGACGATCACGAGGCCTATCCCCGGCAATCGGGACAGGGCCCGGATGATCAGGTCATGGCCCTTCAAGGGGATCAGGTTTCCGACCGAAATCAATGTCCGCCCCTTGAACGCCAATTCCTGCCGCGCCGCGTTCCTGTCCACCGGGCGGAACAGGTCCAGGTCGACACCGTTGCGCAGGACCGTGACCCGCTCGGCGGCGACACCCAGTCCGGTCAGCTTGTCCCTGAGTGCGCGGGACACAGTGATCAGGCCATCGGCATGTTCCGCCGCCCACTGGATTTGTCTGCGGGGATTGGAGAAATCGGGAATATGGTTCAGGTCCGTGCCCCTGCCCGTGATCGTGACCGGCTTCGCCAGGGCTCGTGCCAAATGCACGGCGGCGACGCCGTCGGGATAGAAATAGTGGGAATCGATGAGGTCGAAGTCGTTCCCGTCCCGGATCAGCGACTCGACCAACGGCCTCACTGCCTGGTAGAGCAGCCGTGGCGTGGCGTTCCGGCCAATTTTTGGGATTACTGGAAAGCGCGGGTGATAAATCGGAACCCCGTTCCTTTCCTCGTAGCGCGGGGCGCGGGCGTAGGCCCCATATTTCCCGAACCGGGCCGACGTGAACGGGAACCAGGGAATCGGGGCGACCACCCTGAGCGACACCTCGCCGCTCGCTATTAAATGGCGCAGCCGGTTTTCAACGAAGAGTCCATGCCCGGGTTGGGCGGCATTGGGATACAGCGTCGTGAACGTCAATATTTTCAGCATCTTGGAACTTTAAATCTTATGGCCCACGTGCTCTCCAATGATCGGCTTTGGCTACACATCTATTTTTCTCGCGACCGCCAACAAAGAGCCCCCGACGGGAAGGGATACCCCTGACCTGATCAGCAACTCATCGATTCGCATGGCCAGTTCCAATAGCGCGTTGACGGGTTTCGGCAAGGTGAGTTCGTCGAAGACGGCGTTTGCGCCATCGGCTCCGTCGCGACCGCTGCTTTTCTTTCTCAGCCGTGAAAGAAACATCAGCGGCAACAGGAAGAATACGAAAGAACTGCAGAACTCCATATGAAAACCGTGGCGTTCCAGTTTGGCGATCAATTCGCTACGGGAATAACGCCTTTTGTGTCCCAGGTAGTCATCTGCCCGGCTCCAAAGCCAGTGGTGTTGAGGAACAGTGACCAGGAATACCCCTCCCGGCGCGAGGGCGCGGTGCACGTTTCGCATCACTTCGGTGTCTTCCTCGATGTGCTCGATGACGTCGAAGGCACCGATGGCATCGAATTCGCTCGCAAAGGGAATATCCCGGGCGTCCAACTGCATGAACGCGACGCCGGGCAGCCTCGTCTTGGCATAGACAAGTCCCTTTACGGAAACCTCGGCACCGGTCAGGTCGTACCGGTTCTCCACCGCCAGGCCGCTCAGCACGTAGCCGGTCCCGCACCCGATTTCGAGGAACCTGTGGCGTTCCCCGGCTGCCGCGTATTTCCTGAGTTCGTGGGCGATGATCCTGTTTCGCGACCGGAACCAGAAATTTGCCGCCTCGATCTCGAAAAACCGCTCGAAAGCCTGAGGCGGAAAATCCTCCCCGTCGTGCGCCATCTCCGGCGCGTAGCACTTGAATCCATCGATGGTTTGAGGTTCCCGGAGTCCCGGCATGACTGGTTCGCTTTCCTTTCCGGGACGCCGCCGATCGATTATCCGCCGCCGCCGAAAACCCCTACGGGGTCGGCTGATCGCTTTCCCCGGCCGATGCCACTGTCCCACCGGCATGACGGGCGGAGACGATTTCCCGGATCACGAACAGCGGCCGTCGTTTGGTCTCCATGTAAACCCGCCCCAGGTACTCACCCATCAGGCCGAGCACGAACATCTGAACGCTGCCGATAATCACCACCACGGTCATCAGGCTCGCCCAGCCTTCGACCGTTTTCAGGAACAGCCAGCTGTAAAGGGTATATCCGAGGAGGAACAAACCGAAGAACCCGAGGCCGACGCCGATATGGCTGGCCAGCCGCAGGGGGCGGATGGAAAATCCCGTGATCGCGTCGGCGGCAAAATTCAGCATTTTCCGGAAAGGGTATTTGGTGACGCCGGCGAAACGCTCGGAGCGGTCATAGACCAGGGGCTGCTGGGTCAGTCCGATCCAGCTCACCATGCCGCGGACGAAGCGATGCTGCTCGGGCATCGACAGCAGGACATCGAGCGCGCGCCGGTTCATGAGCCGAAAATCGCCGGTATCCAAGGGAATCTCGATGTCCGTCAGGCCACGCAGCACGCGGTAGAACATTGCCGCCATCGTCCTTTTGATCCACGTCTCGCCGGCGCGGGTCGCCCTCTGGCCATACACCACGTCCACCCCCCGGTCCATGATCTCCATCATCTGGATGAGCAGTTCGGGCGGGTCCTGAAGGTCGGCGTCGATAATGAAAATCCGCTCGCCCCGGCAAATTTGAAGGCCCGCGGTCAGTGCCAGCTGGGGTCCGTGGTTGCGGGAAAGATCGATGCCGACGACCCGGGAATCCTTCGCCGCGAATTCGGCCACGCGATCCCATGTCCGATCCCGCGAGCCGTCGTTGACGAAGACGATTTCATAGTCGTCTCCTGCCGCTTGCGCCGAGACGGCCGTCAAACGCTGGTAGAGCTCGTCGATGCATTCCTCTTCATTGTAACAGGGTACGACCGTCGAAAGCTTTTGCCGGGTCTGGGACATGGGACTGGCCGGGACTCCTTTAGAGTCCGTAAAACTGCCGGTACCAGGAGACGAAACGGGGCATGCCGTCTTCGATGCGGGTCTTGGGTTCGAAGCCGAAGTCGCGCTGGGTATCGCTGATATCGGCATAGGTTTCCTTGACGTCGCCGGGCTGCATGGGCAGGAATTCGATTTCCGCTTTCATGCCCAGCGATTTCTCGATCATTGCGATGTAGTCCATCAGCCCCTCGGCGCGGTCGTTGCCGATGTTGTAAAGGCGGCAGGGCGGTGTCTGGCCGTCGTCCGCCGGCGGGCCATCGAGGCACGCCAGAACGCCGGCGACAATATCGTCGATGTAGGTGAAATTCCGCCGCATGTCCCCGTGGTTGAAGACCGGGATGGCTTCTCCTGCGAGGATTTTCCGCACGAAGATGAAGCTCGCCATGTCCGGCCGCCCCCAGGGCCCGTAGACGGTGAAGAACCGCAGCCCGGTCTGCGGCATCCGGTAGATGTGGCCGTGGGCATGGCTGATCATTTCCATGGATTTCTTGGTCGCGGCGTAAAGGGACAGGGGGGTATCGGTTCGATCGGCGACCGAGAACGGCATTTTCGTGTTGGCGCCGTAGACCGATGACGACGATGCGTAAAGGAAATGCTCCAGGCGCTCCAACCGGCGGCAGGCCTCGAGCAGGACGATATGCCCTTCGACGTTGGTGCGGATATATTCATAAGGGTTGATCAGGGAGTAGCGCACCCCGGCCGGGGCCGCCAAGTGCACGACCCGGGTGATGTCGG
>JAJFIG010000238.1 GCA_021775195.1 Rhodospirillales bacterium
CGCCAGGCCCTGGCGTGGGGCCGCGAGCGGCAGGTCAACCTGGAAAAGATGACAGACCTCCATGCCTTCCTTTCCGTGGACAACCGGCGGGCCTTCGTCCGCGACCTTGAGAACGTCCTGGCGCAGGCGGCACAATTGACGACTCCAGCCAGTCTGGTTTGCCTGTACGTCACCAACGCCGAGGAAGTCCGGCGGCAGTTGGGGCGCCGTGCCCTCGACCAGGCGCTGGCCCATGTCTGCCGTGTCCTTGCCGATGGCCTGCATACTACCGATATCATCGGCAACCTTGGCGGCAACGATTTCGGAATCGTACTTCTGGTGGCGAACCAGGCCGAGGCCGAGAGCAGGGCCGCGGCATTGGCGGATGCGATTCGGTCACATCCCAGCCAATGGCAGGGCAGGGAGGTGATCCTGGAGGCGGCAGCCGCGGCGCGTGAACTGCAACCGGGGTCAAGCGCCGAAGTCATCATGGCGGCGGTCGACCGGGACCTGCTGGCGGGACGGCGCGCCCATGAAGCGGACATGCTGAAGGCGGACGCGGCAACAGAGACGGTAGAATTAGGCACGTGACGCTGCTTTATGGCGCGGCGATGATACGACGGCGGAGGCTCAGGCGATAATGTCGGGAAGTAGTTGGTTTTCCACCCGGTTGATTTCGTCCTTTAGCGCCAGCTTGCGTTTCTTCAATCGCTGCACCTGCAGCTGATCAAACGGCGCATTCTCGACAAGATGCGTGATCACATCATCAAGATCCCGGTGCTCCGATTTCAACTCGGCCAATTTCCTTTTCAGGGTTTCGATATCGTCCATCGTATCCGGTGCCCAAACAACGATGGCCGATCATATCAAAGTTCATCGGCCAACGGTATGGCCTACGGGGACGGGGCGCGGGGACGAAATTAGCAAATACCCATGGCAGCATAGGAGGATAGGGGATGCCCAAACAAAAGAAGGCGGTACGAATTGGCGTCCTGACCAGTGGGGGCGATTGCGCAGGATTGAATGCCGCGATTCGGGCTGTCGTTCACCGGGCGATCCAGGGCTACAGCTGGGAGGTTCTCGGCATCAAGGAAGGAACCCGCGGCCTGATGGAGCGCCCGGTGCTCAGCATTCCCCTGGACCTGGGCATATTCACCGGCAACATCCTGCGCATGGGCGGGACCATGCTGGGCACTGTCAACAAAGGCGATCCCTTTGCCTTTCCCATGCCCAACGGAAAGGTGAAGGATCGGTCGGGCGAATGCATTCAGGGGCTGCAGGAGTTGGGACTTGAAGCGCTCATCGGCATCGGTGGCGACGGCAGCATGAAAATCCTCAGCCGCCTTGCCCAAAAGGGCGGCTTCCGATTTGTCGGCATCCCCAAGACCATCGACAATGATGTCGCTTTCACCGAATTCTCGGTGGGGTTTGCAACGGCGGTCGACACCGCCGTCGACGCACTGGACCGCCTGCAGCCGACGGCGGCCAGTCATCACCGGGTCATGATCCTCGAAGTGATGGGCCGGGACGCCGGCCATATCGCCCTGAACGCGGGTATCGCTGGCGGCGCGGATGTGATCCTGATCCCGGAAATCCCCTACGACATCAAGAAAATCGCTGAAAAGATCAGAAGTCTTCATGAACGTGGCCGAAACCATGCCCTTGTTGTTTGCTCGGAAGCGGTCAAGCAGGTGTCCGGAGAAGCCGTTGTCGAAAGCCATGTGGATGGCGAAATGCGATATAGCGGCATTGGACACATTCTTGGTGATCAGATTGCCCGCGCCACCGGTGCCGAGACCCGGGTTACGGTCCTCGGTCACGTGCAGCGCGGCGGGATCCCCGGTAGCCGGGACCGGATCATAGCTTCGGCATTCGGCGTCCACGCGGTTGACCTTATCGCGGAAGGGAGAAGCGACCGGTTGGTCGCATGGCAACACCGTGAGGTTGTAGACGTTCCCCTTGAGGAAGTGGTTACCCGTTATCGGTCAGTGGATAAGGGTGATGCCCTGGTGCGGACGGCCCGGGGGCTTGGCATCAGCCTTGGTGACTAGCGCCGCCCATTTCCGGAACCCAGGAGGTGATAGACCTCGCCGATTTTTCACGCTGGTCCGCGTTACATATGTAACCATATGAAATAAAACAATTAATCATTTAGATTTGATGGGAAACAACGGTGAATGAGCCGAGATGCACAAGGCAATTTTGGGAGTTGCCCTGGAAATTCCAGGACATATGGCGTATGATGATTCCACTTGGTGAAGGGACCATCGAAGGAGAAATAAAGCTATGAGTCTGGATGAGAGGATCGAGGCACTGAAGTCCAAGCATCGTGATCTTGAAGCCGCCATCGAAGAAGAAGAAAGCAGACCCCACCCCGACGATTTCCACATCACTGGCCTTAAGAAAAAGAAACTCCGAATAAAGGACGAGCTCGCCGGCCTGGCCCGTTAGATCGAGGGCAGGTACCGGGTCAAACACCCGGCTCCACTGTGCGGAGCCGCAATCAGGTCGTGTCGTGATTCGGCCAGGATGCCCCAGCGGGCACCATACCCCGAGGCAACACCCACCATCGGATACGGCTCTACGCTTGATCCGCTAATTCGCGCAGTTTGAATTTCTGGATTTTTCCCGTCGAGGTCTTCGGAAGCGTGGTGAAAACGACGTGGCGTGGACACTTGAAATGGGCCAGATTATCCCGGCAAAATTGTATAATCTCATCGCCAGTGACGCTGTCGGCCGACTCCTTCAGTTCGATGAAGGCACATGGCGTTTCGCCCCATTTATCGTCGGCCTTGGCAACCACGGCGGCAGCCAGTACGGCTGGGTGGTTGTAGAGAACACTTTCGACCTCGATGGAAGAGATGTTTTCACCGCCTGAGATGATGATGTCCTTGGAGCGATCCTTGAGCTGGATGTAACCGTCAGGATGAAGAACACCGAGGTCACCGGAATGGAACCAGCCACCGCGGAATGCCTCGTCGGTGGCCTCCGGGTTCTTGAGATACCCCTTCATGACGATATTTCCCTGGAACATGGCCTCGCCCATGGTTTCGGCGTCGGCAGGCACCTGTGCCACGGTTTCCGGGTCCATGATGGTCAGGCCCTCGAGCACGTGATAAGTGACGCCCTGGCGTGACTTGAGCCGCCCCTGTTCCTCGATGGGCAGGTCGTCCCATTCACGATGCCAGGCGCAGATGGCGGCCGGGCCATAGGTCTCCGTCAGGCCGTAGACGTGGGTCACCTCGAATCCCATGCGCTGCATTTCCTGGAGGGTGGACGCCGGTGGCGGCGCGGCGGCGGTCATGGCGTTGACCGTGTGGTCGAAGGGGCGGCGTTCGGCATCGGTGGCGTTGATGACGAAATTGAGGACGATGGGGGCGCCGCAGAAGTGGGATACCTTATGTTCGGCGATGGCCTCGTAGATGGCGCCGGCGGTGACCCGGCGCAGGCAGACGTTTGTTCCGGCCATGGCGGCGACGGTCCACGGGAAACACCATCCATTGCAGTGGAACATGGGCAGCGTCCACAGGTAAACCGGATGCTGACCCATTTGCCAGCCGAGGGCGTTGCTGAGCGCATTCAGGTAGGCGCCGCGATGGTGGTAGACCACTCCCTTCGGGTTCCCTGTCGTGCCCGAAGTGTAATTGAGGGAGACCGCCTGCCACTCGTCCGCTGGCAAGCGCCACTCGAATTCAGGGCTCCCTTCCTTGAGGAAGGCCTCGTAGTCAATTTCGCCGATCCTGTCGCCGCCGGTTTCCGCTTCGCTGTCGTCGATGTCGATGACCATGATGTCTCGGCCCACTTTTGCCAGGGCTGGCCCTACGACGTTTGAGAATTCGGTGTCGGTGATCAATAGGTCCGCCTCGCCGTGCTCCAGGCAATAGGCGATGGTGTCGGTGTCGAGACGGACGTTGAGGGTATTCAGTACCGCGCCGGTCATGGGAACACCCATGTGGGCCTCGTAGATTTCCGGTGTGTTCGCGGCCATGACGGCCACGGTGTTTCCCAACCCGATGCCGCGCCCGGCCAACGCGCCGGCAAGACGGCGGCAGCGGGCATAGGTCTCGGCCCAGGTGAAGCGTTTGCGGCCATGGATGACCGACGGGTAGTCTGGATATACGGCTGCCGTGCGTGCTATGAAGCTCAAAGGGGACAACGGCGTGTAATTGGCCGGGGTTTTTTCCAGATGCGTTTCAAATGGATTCTCTGATTCCCGGATTGTACTCATCCTGCTGTTCCCTGGCTTGTCGCCCTTGCCCCATCGGCTTGGTGCGATGGGCGGAGCTTGCCATAAAGCGGCTTTGCAAAAAATGCCAATTTGACGCACTATCCCGGGCGTCCGGGTATGAGAGACGACAATACTGACAAGTTACCATGAAGCGCAGGTAATAAATCGCGCCGGGTAACGGTTCAAGGGGGGGCTTCAAGCCCCAATTCCGGGGGGGGTGAAACAGG
>JAJFIG010000239.1 GCA_021775195.1 Rhodospirillales bacterium
CAGCCTCGACGTTATCAACAACCGGGTGACGGCGGTGCCGATCGAACCCCGGGGTGCCATCGCCCAATACGACCTGGAAAGCGATAGCTACCTGCTCTACAACACGACCCAGAACGTGCATGCCATCCGAGATGTCTTTGCCGACAAGGTCCTCCACATCGCGGCGGAAAAGCTGCACCACGTGGCGCCGGACGTGGGCGGCGGCTTCGGGGTCAAGAACGGGGTCTACGGGGAACCGGCGCTGCTGCTCTACGCCGCCAAGCTGCTGGACCGGCCGGTGAAGTGGATCAACACCCGGGGCGAAGGCTTCCTGTCCGACACCCACGGACGTGACCAGGCGAACCAGGTGGAGCTGGCGCTGGACAAGGATGGAACCTTTCGGGCGCTCAGGGCAACCACGGTGGGCAACATCGGCGCCTACTGCGCCACCATCGGGCCGTTCACGCCTACCGGCGGTTCGGCCCGCACCCAGGGTGGCGCCTACGCTTTCCCGGCCATGTACTACCAGGCCCGGGCGGTGTTCACCAATACCGCGCCCATGGACCCCTATCGGGGCGCCGGGCGGCCGGAGGCATCGTTCCAGATCGAGCGCATCGTCGAGTACGCGGCCCGGGTACTGGGCTTCGATCCGGTGGAGTTGAGGCGCAAGAACCTGATCCCACACGAGGCGCTGCCCCTGAAGACGCCCATGGGGCTTGACGTCGATTGCGGCAACTTCCCGGAGGTCTTCGAGCGCACGTTGAAACTCTCCGATCGTCCCGGTTTCGCCGCCCGCGCGGAAGCCAGCCGCGCCCGGGGGCGGCTCCGCGGTTTCGCCATCGCTCCCTACCTGGAATGCACCGGTGGCGGGCCGAAGGAATACGCCGGAGTCCGCTTCAAGGCCGACGGCACCATCGAGTTGGCGGTGGGCAGCATGTCGACAGGCATGGGCCACGAGACGGCCATGCCGCAGATCCTGGCCGCCCGCCTGGGCCTTACCATGGAGCGCATCCGTTACGTCCAGGGGGACACGGACGCGACGCCCATCGGCGCCGGTCACGGTGGTTCGCGCAACCTCGAGGTCGGGGGCAGCGCCGTCACCCAGGCGGCGGGGGAGGTGATCGACAAGGGCAAGGCGATTGCCGCGCACATGTTCGGGACGACGGTGGACACCATCGTTTTCGAGGATGGTGCCTTCGTCGAGCCTGGCACCAACCATACGGTCTCCATGGACGAGGTGATCGCCGCGTCTTTCGATGCGGCGCAACTTCCCGACGGCATGGAGGAGGGCGCCCTCGATACCGGCTCAACGTTCGCGCGCGGCGTGATCTCGATCCCCAACGGCTGCCATGCGGCCGAGGTAGAGGTCGACCCGGAGACAGGCACGATTGAGCTCACCGGCTATTGGGTAGTCGACGACTTCGGACCCATCGTCAATCCGCTGCTGGCCGATGGCCAGGTCATGGGGGGCGTTGCCCAGGGCATCGGTCAGGCGCTGTTGGAGGAAGTCGCCTACGATCCCGACAGTGGCCAGCTGATCACCGGTTCGCTGGTGGATTACGCATTGCCCCGGGCCGACGACATTCCCGCAATGACCATCGAATACTACGAGGACGCGCCGACGGCGAAAAACCCGCTCGGAGTCAAGGGCGCCGGCGAGGCCGGCTGCTGCGGGGCGCCGCCGGCGGTGGTCAATGCCGTGCTCGACGCACTCAAGGACCAGGGCGTGCGCCACATCGACATGCCGGTGACGGCGGAAAAAGTGTGGCGGGCGATCAACGCCCCCAGCTAGGACCGGCCGGCGCGGTTCGACGAGCGCCCGGTTTCGTGTTATATTGCAATGTGTTGATGCGCCCATAGGGAGGCGTCATCGATAATACCGGTCGTAATCCTTGTAGGGGGGGCAACCCAATGGATACGGAAACCGTGCGCGACGCCGCCGTCGTCGACGCGGACCTGCTGCGTGAGCAGGTCAAGGAGAAATACCGAGAAGTCGCCGTCGACCCGCACCGCGAATACCATTTTCATACCGGACGGCCGCTGGCGGCGCGTCTCGGCTACGACGCCGGGGTCGTCAATCCCATGCCCGACGCGGCGGTGGAGTCGTTCGCCGGCGTTGGCAATCCGTTCTCGCTGCGGCGGCTCGCCGCCGGTGAGCGGGTCGTCGACGTGGGCTCGGGCGGCGGTTTCGATTCCTTCATCGCGGCGACACAGGTCGGTGCCGGCGGTCAAGTCGTTGGCATCGACATGACCGAGGAAATGCTGGCGAAGTCGCGGGCTACGGCGGCGGCCATGGGGGCCGGCAACGTCGAGTTCCGTGATGGCCTGATCGAGGACATGCCCGTCGAGGACGGCTGGGCCGACGCCGTCATCAGCAACGGTGTGATCAACCTGTGCTCCGACAAGCGCCAGGCGTTCTCCGAGATCATGCGCGTACTGCGGCCCGGCGGCCACCTGCAGTTCGCCGACATCGCTAACGGCAGGCCGGTACCGAGGGAGGCGGTGGAAAACATCGACCTCTGGACTGCCTGAATTGCCGGTGGCCTGCCGTGTGCAGGCTGGCAGAAGATGCTCGAGGATACCGGTTTCACGGACGTCGTGATCGGCCCGCCCGTCGACACCTTCGGTGGCGCCGGTGGCGAGAAGAACGCCCGCGCTTTCGAGGTTTTCGGTTACGCCTTCCTGGCCCGGAAACCGGGCTGAGCGGTAAATGTTCCGGTCCCGAATTCGGGGGGACGGCTAACGATGACACAACAATCCGGTGACCGGCTGGGCTGGCTGGCGGGGGCGGGAACCGTGCTCGCGGTTCTCGCCTGCTACGGAACCCTTGCGGTCGTGAGCGGCCTGTCGCTGCTCGGGGTCAGCCTTGCCGTCCACGAAGGCGCCTGGGCGGTGGTGATTGGCGTCTTCGCCGTGGTTGCCCTACTCGGCATCGGGGTGGGTTACCGTCACCACCGGGTCGCCGGGCCCCTGGTTATCGCCGCCGTGGGAACGGCGCTGGTGCTGTGGGCGATGGCTGTCTCCTACGACCGTGCCCTGGAGATTGCCGGGTTCGCCGGGCTGATCCTGGCGGCGATATGGGATTGGCGGGTCAAGAGACACTCCCGGGCCTCGGCGCCACATCCTTCGTGATCTGACACGGCCGACGACGGCCCCACTAACCGCCGAAGCTGCGGAGGAGGCTGCCGGCGATCATGAACCAGCCG
>JAJFIG010000240.1 GCA_021775195.1 Rhodospirillales bacterium
CGCGGCGGCCATGCTGGGCGGGCGCACCGGCTTCCCGGGCGACGTCAAGCCGCCCCACAATCCGGGCATGGTGATGACCGGCGCCGCCATGCTCTGGGTCGGCTGGTTCGGCTTCAACGCCGGCAGTGCGCTGGCCGCCAACGGCGCCGCCGGCATGGCCATGACCGTGACCCACATCTCCGCCGCCGCCGCGTCCCTCACCTGGATGGCGGTGGAATGGGTCAAGTACGGCAAGCCCAGCCTGGTCGGCATCGTTACCGGCACCATCGCCGGGCTGGCGACCATCACCCCGGCGTCGGGCTTCGTCGGTCCCATGGGCGGGCTGATCATCGGCGTCGTTTCCGGCTTTGTCTGTTTTGCCGCCGTGCAGCTGGTCAAGCAGCGCTGGAAGATCGACGATTCCCTCGACGTCCTCGCCGTCCACGGCGTTGGCGGCGCCACCGGAACGGTCCTCACCGCGTTCCTCGCCACCGGCGCCTTCGGCGGCCTCGGCCTGCCCGAGGGAATGGGCGTCGGCGGCGCCCTTGGTGTCCAGGTTACCGGCGTCGTCGTCACCGCGGTGTGGTCGGGGGTGCTCAGTTGGATTATCCTCAAGATCGTCGACGCCACCGTCGGCCTGCGGGTCAGCGACGAGGACGAATTCGAGGGCCTCGACATCACCACCCACGGCGAACGCGGCTACGAGATCTGACGAAAGGAGCCCTGCCATGAAGATGGTTATGGCGATCATCAAGCCCTTCAAACTCGATCAGGTGCGCGAGGCCCTGACGCCCTTGGGCGTCGAGGGCATGACCGTCAGCGAGGTCAAGGGCTTCGGGCGCCAGCGCGGGCAGACCGAGATCTACCGCGGCGCCGAGTACGAGGTCAGCTTCATGCCCAAGGTGAAGCTCGAGATCGTCCTCTCCGAGGACATGGTCGAGCCCGTCATCGAGGCCATCCAGAAGACCGCCTTCACCGGCAAGATCGGCGACGGCAAGATCTTTCTCCTCGACGTCGGCGAGGCCGTCCGCATCCGCACCGAGGAAACCGGCGCCGACGCGCTTTAGCTTCGACGGGCGGCGGCCATCAGGGCGGGGGTCGGCTCGGGCGGGTTCTCCAGCAGTTCCAGCACGCGCGCGGTATCCCGCTCACTGAGCACGATTCGCTCGTAGGCGGCAGCCTTCGCCAGGAGCCGTTTCTCTTCCTTGGTCGCCCTTAACTCGATCCTGTCGTCGCGGGGCGCACGGGTCGCCGCCATGACGGCCTCCAGCCTGCTTTCGATTACGTACGGACTATATCTGTACGTAATGCTGTTGGTCGAGGCTGGGAAGTCCGTGCTTGGTGCTGACAACAAAAACGTGTAATTCTTTTGGCGACACGTCCGAACCGATATACTGTTCCTGGTTAAGATTTTTCAACGGCCTGTCGGAGTTACTCAATGAGGACCCCGTATCAAAGGTCCGGAGCGTGCCCAGCCGTGAATACGGTCATATCTCTGGAATTCCACAGAGTTTTGGAACCCATGACGAGGTTTAAGTAATGACCTATTTGTGGATGCGGCCTCTTTTTTGTTATTTTACATTCGTGATCGTGATCGGCATTCCGTACGAATCAAGTGCAAAAGAACTAACAAGCGAGGACAAAAAAATATTGACCCATTTCGAGGAAATGGCTGTGAGTGTTTCACGCTTTGCCTATCGGGAACTATCCCCGTTTATATGTTGCGGGAAAAATAAAATTGAAGAAAAGGAGGGAGTTATTACGAAGTGGCGGAAACCTATCTGATACAAGATTGATTTCGGCCTAAGGAAACACCACAAGAATTTTTTTGAAAAACAATTACAACATATTAGAGATTATACGAATCACGATATAAAAGAGGCAACACAAAATGAATACAACGTGATTGTTTCAGGATATTCCAAATGGTTGAATATTGTAAGCGTTGATGATGAGAAACTACTTTCTGAATTTCGAAAACTCGGATTTCGAGGTAAGAAAGAATTGGGAGAAAAACTTGATTTCATTAAAAAAAGCAAGACGGGATGCCTTCGAATTTCACGCGGTGACAATTTCGAATTGGCCGCCGCGATGATCGTAATCAACTCGTCAAAAAGCGATCGGTTTGCGATTAAATGCCTAATTTCCTCGTTTGTGCAAATATTAGGGGCGGCAGGGACGGTAACAACACATTACTCAATATTGAGGGTGAAAAAGTCGCATAGTGGATTGACCGGTTTAGATTTGTTGGCATTGAAGGTGTTGTATGACCCTAGGATTCTTCCAGGGGACACCAGGAATGACGCAATGCGCAAAGCAAGACAAATACTGATGGAGAAAACTAAATAACCTGGGTCGGTGGGACCAAGCGGTTGTGGCAATTCCAGCGCAATTCTTGGGACACCATTTGATTGCCGCCCGTCGCCGCCCACCTCAGTGCCCGCCCCCCCCGCCCCTCTACACGCCTCCCTCGCAATCATGCTATGCTTACCCACGCCCGCGGTTCGCGCGCCGGCGGGCATTCCAAACACCAAAAGGCCCAGCACGTCTTTCGCCCTGGGGAGGAACCAGCCATGACCGACGTATCCCAAACCCTTGCGGCCTTCGCCGCCGATCTCACCTACGACGACATCCCGGCCGAGGTCGTCGAGCGCACCAAGCTGCTCATGCTCGACGTCACCGGCATCATGGTCCGCGCCCGCCACGACGCCGAATCGACGCCCAGCCTGATCGCCGCGGTGAAGAAGCTGGGCCTTGCCGGCGGTTCCTGTTCGGTGGCCGGCGACGGCGGAGGCTATGCCCCGCCGGCGGCCGCCCTGGTCAACGGCACCCTCGCCCATTCCCTGGATTTCGACGACACCCACGCCGAGGCTTCGCTCCATTCGTCGGCCCCCATCGTCCCGGCGGCGGTGGCGGCGGCGGAGATGGTCAACGCCTCGGGCCGCGACCTGATCGCCGCCGTGGTCGCCGGCTACGAGATCCAGATCCGCCTCTCCATTGCCCTGGTTCCCCGCGAGCACTACGACCGCGGTTTCCATCCCACCGCCACCTGCGGCGTCTTCGCCGCCGCGGCGGCCGCCGCCAAGCTCTTCGGCCTCGGCACCGAGGGTATCCAGAGCGCCTTCGGCCTCGCCCTGTCGCAGTCGGCGGGCACCATGCAGTTCCTCGCCGACGGCTCCTGGACCAAGCGCTCCCACGTCGGCCAGGCGGCCCAGAACGGCCTCATCTGCGCCGCCATGGCGGCCGAGGGCTACAAGGGCCCCGACGATGCCTGTGAGGGCCGCTGGGGCTTCTTCCAGGCCTACGCCCCCAACCCGGACCCGGCCAAGGCCACCGCCGGCCTGGGCGAGACCTGGGAAACCCTGCGCCTGGCGGTCAAGCCCTATCCGTCGTGCCGCTACAGCCACGCGCCGCTGGACGCCATCATCCAGCTTCGCGAAGAACACGCCATCGACCCGGCGGATGTCGAGGGCATCGAGGTCGGCCTCGCCAAGACCGGCTGGCAGCTCATCGGCAACCCCGACGAGAACAAGCACAATCCCGAAAGCATTGTCGACGGCCAGTTCTCCATGCCGTTCTGCGCCGCCATCGCCATGCGCGAGGGCAGCTTCGGCTGGGACGACTACAAAACCCACTTGGGCGACCCGGACACCCTGGCGCTGTGCCGCAAGATCGAGACCGTCGTCGATCCCCGCGCCGAGGCCGAGTTCCCCCGCAACATGGCCGGCGTGGTCCGCATCCGCACCGCCTCGGGCGATGAATACGAGAGGATGATCACCGAGCCCAAGGGCGAGCCCGGTAACTTCATGAGCGAGGACGAGTTCCGCGCCAAGTTCGATGGCCTGTGCGCGCCCTACCTCGCCGGCGACGGCACCGACAGGCTGGCCGCCGCCATCCTCTCCCTCGAAGAGGCCAATTCCGTGCGCTCGGTGATGGCCCTGTCCCAGCCTGCCCAGGCGGCGGAGTAGGGCCCATGACCGTCGTGCGCAAGGAGGTCGGGCCCAACCGCTACCGGGAATCCTTTGGCCGCTATCTCGAGGACTTCGCCGTCGGCGACGTCTACGAGCACCGCCCGGGGCGCACCATCAGCGAGACCGACAACACCTGGTTCACCCTCCTGACCATGAACCAGCACCCCCTCCACTTCGACGCCGAGTACGCCGCCAAGAGCGAGTTCGGCAAACCCCTGGTCAACAGCTGCCTGACGCTGTCCATGGTCGCCGGCATGAGCGTCAGCGACATCAGCCAGAAGACCGTCGCCAATCTCGGCTGGGACAAGATCAAACTCACCGCCCCGGTCTTCGCCGGCGATACCATCTACGCCGAGTCCGAGGTCCTGGCGGTGCGCGAATCCAAGTCCCGCCCGACCCAGGGCATCGTCACCGTCAAGACCACCGGCAAGAAGGCCGACGGCACCGTCTTCATGAGCTACGAGCGCTCCATGCTGATCCCCAAGCGCGGCCACGCCATCGACGATCTGGCGGACTACTGACCATGGCTGTCGAAGAGCATCGGTATTTCAAGAAGAAATGTTGATGGACTAATAGGTGTGGAGGACAGCATCCAAGTAGATTAATATACCAATCAATTGAGAATGATTCTCATGTGAATCTTAAACGCTTCTTTGTATACGATTTTAGAGGGAATTATTGATGGTCGATTATTTTCTCTCTTTAGATTGGGTGCAGTTGCTAAGAGAAATTAATTGGGCAGAGGTTGTTTTAACCTCGGCATTTTATGCAATTATACCGTTGTTATTATTGTTTTATAAAATAATCAAGGGATGGAGAAGCAATCTTTTCACAGAATATGTTGGTGATTATTATTGTTATAATTACACATTTTATAGACACATCGAATCTCAAATAAGTGAAAAATATTTAAAAATAAAACTGAATATTTTCGGAAATCCTAAATTAATACTTAATGTGAAAGAAGAAATGAATTTGACATACAAAGGATATATGGAGGTAATGAAAAATAATATATATATGACTTTTCGTGGTAAAACTCATGAAGAAAAGGTGAATTTTATATTTCATGAGCCAATGACAAATAAATTTTCCGTATTATTTGGTATTTTCCTTGGGGTATCGGTCGATTACGAGCCTTATTCAGGAAAGATAATCGCGAGCAAAAAGAAGTTAGAACCCGAAGAAGCTGAAATTATTTTGGGAAAGTTGAATTATATTCTGATGCCAAGAGATACGTTAGATGGAAGCATCGGAGTTTAGGGAAAAGGCGGAGGTATATTTTCGTCGGAAATTGTGTTTAGAAATCTAAATGGCAACGGAAGTTCCCAATTCGTCAGGCGAGGAGGCCCTCGTCCTCGACAGCGTCGATCGCTTCCTCGAGCGCGACGTCCGCCCCGTTGCCCATGACCTCGAGGCCGCCGACGCCTATCCCGGCGACATCGTCGCCAAGATGAAGGACCTCGGCCTCTTCGGCGCCACCATCGCCCCCGAATACGGCGGCCTCGGGCTTTCGGCGACCACCTACGCCAAGGTCGTCGAGCGGGTCTCGGCGGTTTGGATGTCGGTCTCCGGCATCTTCAACGCCCACCTCATCGCCGCCGCCGCCGTCCAGCGCTTCGGCACCGAGGAGCAGAAACAGACCTGGCTGCCCCGCATGGCCTCGGGCGAGCTCCGGGGCGGCATCGCCCTCACCGAGGCCGACTGCGGCACCGATCTGCAGGCCGTGCGCACCCGGGCGCGCCTGGACGGCAACGAATACGTCATCGACGGCACCAAGATGTGGATCACCAACTCGGTCGAGGGCAATGTCCTCGCCGTCCTCGCCAAGACCGACCCCGACGCCGAGCCCCGGCATAAGGGCATGAGCCTGCTGATGGTCGAGAAGGAGGCCGGCTACCGCGCCTCCAAGCTGGAGAAACTCGGCTACAAGGGCATCGACACCGGCGAGGTGGTCTTCGACGGCGTCCGCGTCCCCACCGCCAACCTCATCGGCCCCGAGGAGGGCAGGGGCCTGCAGCAGATTCTCGCCGGCCTCGAACTCGGCCGCATCAACGTCGCCGCCCGCGGCGTCGGCGTCGCCGATGCCTGCCTGCGGGACTCCGTCGCCTACGCCCAGGTGCGCAAGACCTTCGGCAAGCCCATCTGCCAGCACCAGGCGATCCAGATCAAGCTCGCCGACATGGCCACCCGGGTCGAGGCGGCGAGGCTTCTCGTCGACGCCGCCGCCCGCGCCTACGATACCGGGGAGCGCTGCGACATGGAGGCCGGCATGGCCAAGCTGTTCGCCACCGAGGCGGCGGTCGAGAACAGCCTCGAGGCCATGCGCATCCACGGCGCCTACGGCTATTCCAAGGAATACAACATCGAGCGCTACTTCCGCGACGCCCCCCTGCTCGCCATCGGCGAAGGCACCAACGAGCTCCAGCGCCTCATCATCGCCCGCCAGCTCATCGAGCGGTACCCGGTGTAAAGGGTGTCCGGGACCATGGGCAGGAAACACGGATGGACACGGATGGACACGGATGAACAGGAGTGGGAGACACCCACCTCATTTCCCTTTGATTTTTTAACGTCCATCCGTGTTCATCCGTGTTTTATTCCTTTCCCTTTTTTTGAACCGGGAACAGGCCTGTGAGCGCCAAATCCCTGCCCCTGGAGGGCGTCCGCGTCCTTGCCGTCGAGCAGTACGGCGCCGGTCCTTTCGGCACCCTGTTCCTGGCCGACCAGGGGGCCGAGGTCATCAAGATCGAGAACCCCAACGACGGCGGCGACATGTCCCGCGCCGTCGGCCCCTATTTCTTCACCCCCGACGACAGCGAGTTCTTCCATTCCTTCAACCGCAACAAGCGCAGCCTGACCTTGGACCTTTCCCGCCCCGAGGGCCAGGCGGTGCTCCACGACCTGGTCGGGACCGCCGACGCCCTGACCTCGAACCTGCGCGGCGACGTGCCGGCCAAGCTCGGCCTCACCTACGCCGACCTCGAGGCCCACAACCCGAAGCTCGTCTGCGCCCACCTCAGCGCCTACGGCCGCACCGGCCCCCGCGCTTCCTGGCCCGGCTTCGACTACCTGATGCAGGCCGAGGCCGGGTACCTGTCCCTCACCGGCGAGCCCGACGGCCCCCCCGCCCGCTGCGGCCTTTCCATCGTCGACCTGATGACCGGCCTCGGCCTTGCCTACGCCATGCTGGCGGCGCTGACCGCGGCGCGGGCGACAGGCGTTGGCCGCGACATCGACATCAGCCTCTTCGACCTGGCGCTGTTCAACGTCGGCTACCCGGCGACCTGGTACCTGAACGAGGGCGTCGTCCAGGAGCGCCTGCCCCGCTCCGCCCATCCGTCCCTGACCCCGTGCCAGCTCTACACCACCGCCGACGGCTGGATCTTCCTCATGTGCAACAAGGAGAAGTTCTGGCCCAACCTGTGCCGGGCCCTGGACAAGTCCGAATGGGCCGACGATCCCCGCTTCCGCCGCTTCAAGGACCGTCTCGATAACCGCGATACGGTTAATCGCCTTCTCGACGAGGAACTCGCCAAACGGACCACGGCGGAATGGCTCGAAATTTTTGCCGGAACCGTTCCCGCCGCTCCCATCAACGACGTCGCCCAGGCCCTGGAGAACCCCTTCGTCACCGAACACGGCCGCATCCAGACCCTCACCCTTCCGGGCTACGGCGACTTCCGCATGCTGGCGCCGCCGGTGAAGACCGAAGGCGTCGAGCCCCCGGCCAACCCGGCCCCGGCGCTAGGCGCCGATACCGATGCCATTCTCCGCGATCTCGGTTACGATGACGCCCGGCTCGACGAACTTCGCAAGGACGAGGTCATCTGAACCATGG
>JAJFIG010000025.1 GCA_021775195.1 Rhodospirillales bacterium
GTAAAGGGTGCCGAAAATCGCTGCGATGGCAAGGGCGAGCTCAAATGTGGAGTCGTGGATGGCCTCGATTGTGTCGGTGACGTCGAGATAGAGCTCGAACACCCCTTCCGGGCGGCCGTCCGGTCCGGGGATGGCAATGTAGCTCTCGACCACATCGCGGTTTCGGATGGGGCCGGAAAAGGCAGCAAATGTGTCCCGGTGGCTTAGCTTGTTGGCCGGCCGGCCTTCCGTCGCGGTAATGATGAAACCAGGGTTGTCACCCTTGCGGGCTCCCATCTGCGACGGTTCGGAAGAGAATATGGTAAGCCCGGCGACGTTGTAGATCTTCACTTTGAGCACGGGAACGCCGACAGCCAGGTCCGTCAGGATGGCATTGATTTCCGCTGTTTCCGGCCGCGCCCGCAAGGTGTCGCCGTCAAGATCACCGGCCGAATGAACATAGGCGCCGAAGCGGGGCCAGACGACGTTGGCGAAGGCGCGCGCCAGGTTGGCGTTCTCGGTCTCGGCGAATTCAATGAGTTCCGCCATCTCGTGGCGCTGGTAGGTATAGGCCGCGAGAACACTCACAACGGCTATGGCGGCGGCGCTGGTCAGGGAAAAGTAGCGGAGGAGTTTGAACATGGGATTTCAAGCTCTTTCTGGTTGGACGATTCCGGTCTCGGCGCAATGGATACGGCTGCAACACAGGTTGGCGGACGGACAGGCAAGGCCAAGGGGAATAGGGTCGCGCCCCGGCGACAGGGCCTGGGGACACCGCAAGACAGCAAGATACTTGAGTCGACATCGCCGCATGTGACCCACCACGTCCGCCAAAACGCTCTTGCCCGGCGTTACCGGGACCAGCTGACCTCCCAGGGAAAATTGTGCGACCCCTTTAACGGGGTTCCAACACCTATTAATAGTGTTGAGCCCATAATATTCCCTTGACGATGGTCAAGGTGGGGATAGCGTTCTCAAACCCCTTCGGCAGCCGGAAATCATGGTACCGGGCAACCGTTAACGGGCTATAAACACAAGGGGCAAAACGGTAATTCGTGGGAAGCGGTCATTCTTGGCGGGGTCGTGTGGGACGCCCCCCCAGGCGCCGTCAGGCTGGTGAGGCGATCTTCGGCGGCATGGAATTGTCCGCAACACTCCACGCCCTGACGAAATCAGCGAAATCCTTGGGCGGAAGCGGCCTGGCGATATAAAAACCCTGCACCGTCGTGCACTCGCATTCCTGCAGGAACTCCTGCTGCTCAAGGGTTTCGACCCCTTCGGCAACCACCTCCAGGTCCAGGTTGCGGGCCAGGTTGACCATCGCGATGACGATGGTCGCATCACCGGGGTCCGTTGTGACGTCGCGAACGAACGATTTGTCGATCTTCAGGGCATCGACCGGGAACTGCTTGAGGTAACGGAGCGAGGAGTAACCGGTGCCAAAATCGTCGATTGAAATACGGACACCCAGTTTCTTGAGTTCATGGACCTTGGCGAGGTTGTCGGTGACGTCCTCGAGGAGGATGCTTTCGGTGATCTCCAGTTCCAACTGGCCCGGGGCAATACGGTTCGCCTCAAGGGCGTGATAAACCGAGTCGAACAGAAGTGTCCGCCTGAACTGGCGACCGGACACGTTGACCGATACCCGCAAGTCGGGCAGCCCCGCATCGAGCCAAGCCCGCAACTGCCGGCACGCCGCATCCAGGACCCAGTCGCCGATGCCGTCGATCAGCCCTGTGGCTTCGGCCAGGGGGATGAATTCGTCGGGAGGCATGAATCCGAGGTCTGGACTGCGCCAGCGCAGGAGGGCTTCGGCACCGACGACGGCACCGGACGGGAGATCGACCACGGGCTGGTAGTGGAGGGTGAATTCGTTCCGGCCGAGAGCGTGGCGCAAATGTGATTCGACACGCCGGCGGCGCACCATACGGTCGTTCATTTCCTGGGTGAAGAAACGGAAATTGTTATGCCCCGTATGCTTGGCCCGGTACATGGCGGCGTCGGCGTTCTTCATCAGGACCTCAGGCGAGTCGCCGTCGTTGGGACAAACGGTGATGCCAATGCTGGGCGTGACGAACAATTCGTGGCTATCGACGATGAACGGGGCGGCGAAGGCGGCAACGATCTTGACCGCTACGGGTTCGACATCGATCGCGGCCCTGAGGTCGGGCAGGATGACGGTGAATTCGTCACCACCCATGCGCGCGACCGTGTCCTCGTTGCGAACACAGGCGACGATCCGTTGCGCCACGTACTGCAACAGGATGTCTCCGGTTTCATGGCCGAGACTGTCGTTGACCGCCTTGAAATCGTCGAGGTCGATGAACAGCAATGCCGTCTTGTGGCCATGCCGCTGGGCCCGGGCGATGGCACCGGATAGCCGGTCCAGGGCGAGAGCCCGGTTGGGCAACTCGGTCAGGGGATCGTAATTGGCCTGATAATGGAGGGCCTGCTCGTAGGTTTTCCGGTCGGTCAGATCCTCCTTTACCGCCAAAAAGTGGGTGATCGTGCCGTCCGCCAACTTGATTGGTGAAATCGAGGCTGATTCCCAATACACCTCGCCACTCTTTTTCCGGTTGCGGAGTTCGCCGCGCCACTCACTGCCGGCGGTTATGGTCCGCCACAGGTCCATGTAGGTCTTGATTGGCGTTTCGCCGGATTTCAGGAAGCGGGGATTCCGTCCGATAACTTCCTCGGCAGAATAGCCGGTGGTCTCCTCGAACTTGGGATTGACGTATTCGATACTAGCCGCGGTGTCGGTGATGATCACCGACGCCGGGCTCTGCTCCACCGCCCGCGAGAGCTTGCGCAGGGCGTCCTCCGCCCGTTTGCGCTCGCTCATGTCACGGACAACGCCGGCAAAGAACATTTGTTCGCCGTCGGTCCATTGCGACGTGGATACCTCGGCCGAAAACTCGGTCCCGTCCTTGCGCACTCCAACGACCTCCACCGTCCTGTCGAGCATATGGCCGGGTTCGTTCGTCTCGTGTTGGTGTAGCGCCTCGGTATGGGTCTTTTGGCATCTGGCCGGCATGATCCGGGTCAGGGGCTGCCCCAGCATTTCCTTTTCGGTGTAGCCGAAGATTCTCTCCGCCCCCCGGTTCCAGGACAACACAATGCCGCCGGTGTCGATTGAAACAATACCGTCTCCGGTGGATTGGGTGATGTTGCGGAACCGCGCCTCGCCGGCCGCCAATTTTCCGATAATGGGGCCACCAACGCTGAACAGGACCATGGAGCCGGTCCCGACAAAGGCCAGGGCCATGGCAAAGACCAGCATGGCGGCCCAGATGAACGGTTCGCGGACCTCCGCCATGTCGATCTTGGCGACGATGCCGAGGTTCAGCTCGGCGACCGACTCATAGGCGGCGAGAACGGTTTCCCCATGGTGATCGATGCCTTCCATGGTTCCCGACCGCCCGGCAAGGGCGCGGCGCATGGGCTCGGCAAGGTCCGAGTCCCGGTGAAGGGGCTGGAGCTCGCCATTTTCCCCGAGCCGAGGCCGGTGGATGAAGACGACGTGGTCGTCGTCCCGGCGCGCCATGACGAAATCACCGGTCTTGCCGAAACCCGTGAATTGACGATGGGCATCCCTGATTTGCGTGAGGGCGGCCTCCTTCGCGGTCAGGCCATCGGGCAAATCGTTCCGGCGGTCGAAGCGGGCGACGGATTTCACCAGCCGCGCCTGGCTCTGGACCATTTCGGTCAGGTGGGCGCGCTGGCGGGCGAGCGAGGTCTGGTAAAGGACACCGATGGCGATACCGGCAACCAGCATCGCCACCGCGAACATGATGGCGGCGAGTGCGAACAGCCTTTTGCGGTCGTCCATTTTCGCCCTTCTTTACTCCCGTAATATGAGAGGAGAAGAATCGAATTAGGCTTGGGAGCAACCTATTATAATGATATTCACGTGCCGTGCACTTTGATTTACATCAATGATTTTATTATAAGAATGATTTCAGATCGCATATTGGTTCGGCGTTCGGTTTAATACACCAATGATTGAATTGGGGTTCGGAGTGTGGAAACGCCCCCGGCGCCGGTCAAATGCGCGGCGGGCGGATTCGATCGGGGCGCTGTCATCCCCCGGGGACGGACATGACAGGTGCCTGCTCGTTGCTGCCATCCATCTCCCATGTATTCATGAAATCGGCGAAGACGTCGGGGGGAGCCGGTTTGCCAATATAGAACCCCTGCACGGTCGTGCATCCACAGGCCTGAAGGAACTCCA
>JAJFIG010000241.1 GCA_021775195.1 Rhodospirillales bacterium
TCGCCGGAGACCGCCATCGCCCACATGGCCATTTACAAGCTGGGCGCCGTGGTCCTGACCCTTTCCCAGCTCTACGGCCCCGACACCGTCGCCCACGTTCTTAATGATTCCGGCGCCCGGGTGATCGTCACCGACGCCGGAACCTGGAATGGCCTCCGTGCCGAACGATCCCGCTTCCCCAGCCTTCGCCACTGCATCGTCAGCGGTGACGCCGGGGACGGCGAGATCCCCTTCGCCGACGTCGCCGCCACCGACGCCACCGGATTCGAGCCCGTCGACACCGCCGCCAACGACCCCGCCCTGCTCATGTACACCTCGGGGTCGACGGGGATGCCCAAGGGTCTGCTCCACGCCCACCGCATCCTTCATGCCTACATCCCGACCCTGACCATGGTCTACGATCTGGAATTGGACATGCCGGACCAGGTCTACTGGAGCCCCGCCGACTGGGCCTGGGTCGGCGGCCTTCTCGACCTCGTCCTCCCCGCCTGGACCACCGGCCAGACCGTGGTCGCCTGCCAGCACCGCTTCCGCGCCGAATGGGCCTTCGAGTTCATGGCCCGCCACGGCGTCACCCATTCCTTCATGACCCCGACCGCGCTCAAGCACCTGGCCGAGATCGCCACCCCCCGGGAGCGCTGGCCCCTGGCCCTCCGGGTCGTCTGCACCGGCGGCGAGAGCCTGCCCGGCGACATCGTCCGCTGGGCCGCCGAAGACCTCGGCATCGTCTGCAACGAGTTCTACGGCCTCACCGAGTTCAACCACCTGATCGGTAACTGCCAGGCCCTCTACCCCATCCGCCCCGGGTCCATGGGGCGGGCCTTTCCCGGCCGCGTCGTCGCCGTCATCGACGACGACGGCAACGAGCAGCCCGACGGCACCGTCGGCGAGATCGCGTCGCGCAACGACGACCCGACCCTCTTCCTCGGCTACTGGGGACAGCCCGGCGTGCCCGAGAGGATGCGCCTCGGTTCCTGGTTACGCACCAGCGACCTCGCCAAGCGCGACGGCGACGGCTACTTCTGGTATCAGGGCCGCAACGACGACCTGATCAAGAGCGCCGGCTACCGCATCGGCCCGGCCGAGGTCGAGGACGCCCTGGTCCGCCACCCCCGGGTCGCCGAAGCCGCCGTCGTCGGCCGTCCCGACCCCGGCCGCGGCGCCATCGTCATGGCCTTCGTGCGCCTGATGCCGGGGGTCGAGAAGGGCGACGGGCTCAAGCGCGACCTCCAGGCCTTCGTCAAGAAGAACCTCGCCGCCTACAAGTACCCGCGCGAGATCGAATTCGTCGACGAGTTCCCCCTCACCAGTTCCGGAAAGATCCGCCGCAACGAACTCCGCGCCCGCGCCGCCGGCCCCTGATCGGACCGTCCCCGCATCTACGCACGGCTGCCCGGCGCCATTTATATTTTCCCTATTGACGAAATGACAATTTTGCACGACCTTCACCTTAATCAGTGGATTTCGTTTGCGTTCGACCCCATGTCCACGGGCAGCGGGGTCCCGCCACGGCCACACGGGAAGAACAAGAGCGCGTTCACAGCAATGCGCCGTTACAAAGGGGAGGGTAATCAGCAGATCCATGGCTGGACTGACAAGACTGAACCGCCGCGATTTTCTCAGGATCGGCGGCACCGGCGTCGCCGGAGTCATCGCCGGCCAGGCCTGGCCGTACACCCCGGCCTGGGCCGCCGAAGGCGCCAAGGCACCGGCCTATCCCGTCACCGACATCGGGCCCCTGGCCGCCGTCCCGCAGGGCGCCGCCATCGAATTCAACTACCCCGATGCCGAGTCGCCGGCGGTGATGATCCGCCTCGCCGAGGGGGCCAAGGACGGCATCGGCCCCGGCAATGCGGTGGTCGCCTATTCCACGCTGTGCACCCACAAGGGCTGTTCGGTGGCCTTCCATCCCGAGCACAAGCTCTTGATCTGCCCCTGCCACTGGAGCACCTTCGACCCCGCCAAGGCCGGCGGCATCGTCATCGGCCAGGCCAGCCAGCCCCTGCCCCAGATCGAGCTCCGGGTGGCCGGCGGCAACGTCCAGGCGGTCGGGGTCAAGGGCCTGATCTACGGCCGCCACACCAACATCATCTGAGCCGGCATGAGCAGAGATAAAGGGATGGTCCAGGTACCGCTGCCGCCAAAGGACGCGCGGCGGTTCACCACCGTCTGCCAGTTCTGCATCGTCGGCTGCGGCTATCGGGTCTTCAAGTGGCCCATCGGCCGGGACGGCGGCCCCGCCCCCGACAAGAACGCCCTCGGCGTCGACTACCGCGAACAATTACCGGCCTTCGCCGACTGGCTCGCCCCGGCCATGCATTCGGTGGTCACCGACCGCGACGGCAGCCGCCACAACGTCGCCATCGTTCCCGACCGCGAATGCGTCGTCAACGACGGCCTCGCCTCGGTCCGTGGCGGCGGCCTGGCCCAGACCCTCTATTCCCCCGACCGTGCGACCCGGGACCGCCTGGCAAGCCCCCTTCTCGCCGGCAGGGACGGCCATGCGGCCGTTTCCTGGGACGAGGCCGCCGACCTCGGCGCCCGGGTGATCAAGG
>JAJFIG010000242.1 GCA_021775195.1 Rhodospirillales bacterium
CCTTCGCCGGATCGCGTTTCGATCAGGCCTTGGCGTTCCGGATCGACGCGGCGCCATCTCGCGGGAGGACATGTCCATGCAGTCGATCCGCGCCTGGCTCGGCGCCCACCCCCGGGAAGGGGCGGCGCTGATGGCGACCAATCCATCCTTCATCTTCTTCCGCCATCTCGACGGCGACGGCCCCATCGGCGCCGAAGGCGTGCCCCTGACTCCCGGGCGCAGCCTTGCCGTCGACACCCGCTTCGTCTCCTTCGCCGTGCCCGTGTGGCTCGACACCACCGACCCCCTGGACCCGGCAACGCCGCTGCGCCGCCTGGTCATCGCCCAGGATACGGGCGGCGCCATCAAGGGCCCGGTGAGGGGCGACCTGTTCTGGGGCTTCGGCGCCGGGGCCGCCGAGCGCGCCGGGCACATGAAGCAGACCGGCCGCTATTACCTGCTCCTGCCCAGGTAGCCAAATCCCTGCCCAGGAAGGCCGCATCCCTTGCCTTGAGCCGCTGAAAGCCCCATTCTGCGACCATGCCCGAGCAACCGGTCACCGTCGGCCTATTCGTCACCTGTCTCGTCGATCTGATGCGCCCGGCGGTCGGTTTCGCCGCGGTCAAGCTGTTGACCGACGCCGGATGCACCGTTTCCGTGCCCGCCGGCCAGACCTGTTGCGGCCAGCCGGCGTACAATTCCGGTGATTCCGCCGACGCCGGGGCCATCGCCCGCCAGGTGATCGCGGCCTTCGAAGGCGTCGATTGCGTGGTCGCGCCGTCCGGGTCCTGCGCCGGCATGATCAAGCACCACTATCCCCTCCTGTTCGCCGACGACCCGGCCATGGCGGCCCGCGCCGAGGCCTTGGCCGGGCGCACCCACGAGCTGACGTCGTTTCTCAGGGATGTTCTGGAAGTATCCGATATCGATGTCGAATTTTCCGCCAAGGCGACCTATCACGACGGCTGTTCCGGGCTCCGCGAGATGGGCGTCAAGGAACAGCCGCGGGCGCTCCTCGCCGGGGTCCGCGGGCTCACCCTCGAGGAGGGTGCCGAGGCCGAGACCTGCTGCGGGTTCGGCGGCCTGTTTTGCGTCAAGTATCCGGAGATATCCGGCCACATCGTCGACGCCAAGGTCGACGACGTCATGGCTACCGGTGCCGACGTGCTGCTGGGCGGCGACCTCGGTTGCCTGCTCAACATCGCCGGGCGCCTGAAGCGAAGAGGCTCGGCCATCGCCGTCCGCCATGTTGCCGAGGTTCTCGCCGATGCCACCAACGACGCCCCGCCCATCGCCGAGGGCAACGCCGGCGGCGGGGACGGGTGACGCCTTGGAATCCACGACGCGAGCCTTCGACGCCAACACCCGCAGGGCCCTGGCCGACACCAACCTGCAGGACGCCCTGGCCCGTCTCAGCCACGGCTTTCCGGCCCGGCGGCGGGACGCCGTCGCCCGCATGCCCGAGTTCGAGCAACTCCGCGACGCCGCCCGGGACATCAAGGTCCACGTCCTCGAAAACCTCGATGCCTACCTCGAGCGCTTCGAGGCCCGGGTCAAGGACAACGGCGGCCAGGTCCACTGGGCCCGGGACGCCGCCGAGGCCCGCGACCTGATCCTCGGCATCTGCCGCGACGTCGGCGCCCGCACGGTGACCAAGAGCAAGTCCATGATCGGCGAGGAAATCGCCATCAACGAGCATCTGGAAAACAACGGCGTCGAACCGGTGGAGACCGACCTCGGCGAGTACATCATCCAGCTTCGCCACGAACCCCCCAGCCATCTCATCGCGCCCGCCATCCACCTGTCGAAAACCCAGGTCGCGGAGACCTTCCGCAAGGTCCATGAGCAGTTCCCGGCGGAGCGCTCCCTGGAGGAGCCCCGCGTCCTCCTCGACGAGGCCCGCTCGGTGCTCCGCAGCCGCTACTTCGAAGCCGACGTCGGCCTCACCGGCGCCAACATGCTGGTCGCCGAGACCGGCTCCGTGGTCGTCGTCACCAACGAGGGCAACGCGGATTTGACCCAGAGCCTGCCCCGGGTCCACGTCGTCATCGCCAGCATCGAGAAGGTGGTGCCGACCTTGGAGGACGCCACCGCCATTCTCCGCGTCCTCGCCCGCTCCGCCACCGGCCAGGAAATGTCCGTCTACACCACCTTCAGCAGCGGTCCCCGCCGCCCCGGCGACCTCGACGGCCCCGACGCCTACCACGTGATCATCCTCGACAACGGCCGCAGCAAGATGCTGGGCGGCGATTTTCACGAGATGCTGCGCTGCATCCGTTGCGGCGCCTGCCTCAACCACTGCCCGGTCTACAAGTCCATCGGCGGCCACGCCTACGGCTGGGTCTATTCCGGCCCCATGGGCGCCGTCCTGACCCCCAATCTCATCGGCCTCGAGGACACCGGAAAGCTGCCCAACGCCTCGACCTTGTGCGGCAAGTGCGAGGAAATCTGCCCCATGCGCATTCCCCTGCCCAAAATGCTGCGCCATTGGCGGGAGCAGCAGTTCGCCACAAGGCAGACTCCGGCCACCAGCCGCGCCGGGATGAAGCTGTGGGCGTTCCTGGCCCGCCGCCCCGCCCTCTACCGCCTTGCCACGGGAACTGCCATGGCCGTGCTCGGCATGCTGGGGCGCCGCCGCGGTCGCTTCCGGACCCTTCCCATGGTCGGCGGCTGGACCGCGGCCCGCGACCTGCCGGCGCCCCAGGGCCCGACCTTCTCGTCCCTTTGGAAGCAGCGCAACGGGGGTACCTCATGAGCGAGGCCCGCACCCAAATCCTCGCGACCATCCGCGGCTCCCTCAAGCGCGGCTCCCTGCCCGCCGAGGGACAGGCGGCCCTGGACCAGCGCCTTGGCCAGCCCCGATCCGGACCCATCCCGGCCCGTTCCCAGCTCGATCCGGTTGCCCGCATCGACCTCTTCGTCGGCGAGGCCGAGCGCGTCGACGCCACCGTCGACCGGGTCGCCGGCGCCGCCGAGATACCCACCGCCATTGCCACCTATCTGGCGGGGCGTAACCTGCCTGGCATCATAAAAATGGCTCCCGACCCGGCGCTGCGCGCCATTCCCTGGTCCGAGAACACGGCCCTCAGCGTCACCGAGGGCCCGGGCGTCGGCGACGACATGGTCAGCGTCACCACTGCCTTTGCCGGGGTCGCCGAAACCGGGACCCTGGTCCTGCTGTCGGGCCCCGAGGCCCCGACAACCCTGAATTTCGTCCCCGACACCCACATCGTCGTCATCGACGCCGGGTGCATCGCCGGCACCTACGAACAGGTCTGGACCGAGATCCGCGCCGCCGTCGGCGGCCCCCTGCCCCGGACCGTGAACTGGATTACCGGGCCGTCGCGCACCGCCGACATCGAGCAGACCCTGCTTCTCGGCGCCCACGGTCCCCGCCGCCTCCATATCGTCGTCGTCGAGAACCGGGATCCGGAAAATGGGTAAACGGGGTGGCGCAACACCCGGGGGCCGCGCCGTCAGCCCCGGGGAGAGCGACCTCTGGCGCAAGGCGATGGAGGATGCCATTCCCTATGATGACAGTGAGGCACCGGCGCGACCCGCGCCGGCACCGGGAAAGGCCGCCCGCACACCCCGTCCCGTCCAGCCGGTCCCGCCCTCAGCCGCCCGTTTGCCGGATCTGCGCTCCGGCATCGCCGCCGGCGTCGACAAGCGCACCGCGGCCCGCCTCAAGCGGGGCCAGCTTGCCGTCGAGGCCCGCATCGACCTCCATGGCCTGACCCAGGAAGAGGCCCACCGCGCCCTCGACGCCTTTCTTGCCGGCTCCCAGGCGGCCGACCGCCGCTGCGTCCTGGTCATCACCGGCAAGGGATTGCGCCGGGACGGCACCATCGGGGTCCTGCGCCAATCCGTGCCCCGCTGGCTCAACGAAGCCCCCAACCGCGGCCGCGTGCTTGCCTTCACCCGCGCCACCCCCCGGGACGGCGGCGACGGGGCCCTCTACGTCCTGCTGAAGAGGCGGAAATGACCCCCTTCGGCGCCCGGGTCCGCGAGCTCCGGGCCGAGCGCGGCATCACCCTGAAGAAGATGGCCCGCGATCTGGGGGTCTCGTCGGCCTACCTGTCGGCGCTGGAGCACGGCCGCCGCGGCCGCCCCGGCCCCGGCCTGATCATGGAGATCTGCGGCCACCTCGATCTCATCTGGGACGAGGCCGAGGATCTCAAGCGCCTCGCCGCCCTCTCCCATCCCCGGGTGGTGGTGGATACCTCCGGCCTCAGTCCCCAGGCCACCGAGCTCGCCAACATTCTGGCCGAAAGCATCCACGACCTCGACGACGACACCATCGACTGGGTCCTGGCCGAAATCCGCGGCCGCCGCGCCCTGCCCAAGGGCCCGACCCACTAGGAATCAAGGCTGCGCCACTGCCCGTCGCGCCACCATCGCCGCCGGGGTGCGCAGGAACAGGGCCAGCACGGCGCAGGCCAGGGGAAGAACGGCGAGAATCCTGAGCGCGGCATCGAAATCCCCGAACAGGTCATAGGCGGCACCGAGGGGCAGCGGCCCCAGGGAGGCGCCCACCACCATGATCATCTGGCCCGTGCCCTGGATGCTGCCCAGGTGCTTGCGGCCGAAATAGCGCGGCCACATGAAGCTGAACAGCGACAGGCTGGCGGCATTGTTGCAGCCGAAGATCACGCCGTAGAAAACTGCGCCCGCCAGGTCATAGGTAACGGTCATGGCGACCAGGGCCGCCGCCTGGATGGCCAGCCCCAGGGCGAACATGTAGCGGCTCTCGGCGATGTCCAGGAGGCGGCCGTAGAGCGGCATCGCCACGACCATGGTGACCGCGGCGATGGTGAAGACCCGCGCCGCCAGGGAGCGGTCGAGACCGTGCTCGACCATGATCGAGACCTGGAAGAAATGAAGCGCCGTCACCAGCATGGTGATCGCGAACAGGCCGGCGCCGATGATGTAGAAGGCCGGTGTACCGAGGGCCTCGCCCAGGGTCATGCCGACGTCGGCGTCGGAAACACGGCTCGCGCCTGTCGCGCCGCCGCCGTTACCGTCGGGAACCAGGCCGACGTCCTCGGGCCGGTGGCGCACGAAGACCGCCACCAGCGGCACCAGCAACACCCAGGTCATCAGCCCCAGCCAAAGGTAGGCCTGGCGCCAGCCGACCTGTTCGATCAGCCATTCGCTGAGCGCCGGGTGCACGGCCATGGAGAGCGAGAAGCCCAGCATCATCAGGCTGAGGGCCAGGCCCCGGCGTTTCTCGAACCACTGCGATACCAGGTTGCCGCAGTTGAGCATCAGCGAGCCCTGGCCGAAAAAGCGCAGCGCCGCGAACCCGAACGCCAGCATCACGGCGGAGGGGACGAAGCCGAAGGCGATGCAGGCGGCGCCGAGCAGGATCGCCGACACCGATAGCATGCGCCGGGTTCCGTGACGGTCGACCAGGCGGCCCATGAGCGGAAGACCGAGCGCCGCGACCAGGGTCGCCAGCCCGTAGGCCGAGGCGATGGCGGTCGCCGAAATGCCCAGGTCGTCACCGATGGGGCCGATGAAGACGCTGAAGATGTGGGACTGGCCGGGGCCGCTGGCGAAGATCCCGATGCCGGCGATCGCCAGGATCACCCAGCCGTAAAACAGGCGCGCGTTGATCGCCGAAATCAGCGGGCTGCGCGCCGTCCTGTCGCTCATGGTACCGGCCTGAAACGGGGAATTGGTGCTGTTGCACCACTGTCGGCCGGATCGCCTCCGGGCTCAAGGGTGGATTTCGTCCGAGCCGGCCAGACGAAAACCAAGATTCGACTCCAGGAAACGGCGCCAACGAACTCTAAAGAATGAACTTCCTCAGATCGGAATCCTTGGCCAGATCGCCGACGGTGCGGCGCACGTATTCGGCGTCGACGGTGACGCTCTCGCCGCTTTGCTCGGAGGCGGTGAAGCTGACCTCTTCGAGCAGCTTCTCCATCACCGTGTGCAGGCGCCGGGCGCCGATGTTCTCGACCCCCGAATTGATCTCGGCAGCGAGGGTGGCGATCTCGCCGATGGCGTCGTCGGTGAAGGAAAGGGTCAGGTCCTCGACCCCCATCAGGGCCGTGTACTGGGTGATCAGGCTGGCCTCGGGCTCGGTGAGGATGCGCATCAGGTCGTCCCGGGTCAGGGCCTTGAGCTCGACCCGGATCGGCAGGCGCCCCTGCAGTTCCGGCAGGAGGTCCGCCGGTTTCGCCAGGTGGAAGGCGCCCGAGGCGATGAACAGGATGTGATCGGTCTTCACCGTCCCCCGCTTGGTGCTCACCGTCGTCCCCTCGATCAGGGGCAGCAGGTCGCGCTGCACTCCCTCGCGGCTGACGTCGGCGCCGATGCGCTCCGAACGCGCCGTGATCTTGTCGATTTCGTCGAGGAAGACGATACCGTTGTTTTCCACCGCGCTGATCGCTTCCTTGACCACTTTGTCCTCGTCCAGCAGCTTGTCGCTTTCGTCGGCGACCAGCACTTCGTATGAGTCGATCACGGTCATGCGCTTGGGCTTGGTCTGCTGGCCGAAGGCCTTGCCCATGATCTCGTTGAGATTGATCATCCCCATCTGGGCTCCGGGCATGCCGGGAACGTCGATGGTCGGCAGCGACCCGCCGCCCGAGTCGCTGACCTGAATCTCCACTTCCTTGTCGTCGAGTTGGCCCTCGCGCAGCATCTTGCGGAACTTCTCCCGCGTCTCCTTGCTTGCCCCCTCGCCGACCAGTGCGTCGAGCACCCGTTCCTCGGCCAGCAGTTCGGCCTTCGCCGTCACCTGCTTGCGCAGGCGCTCCTGGGCCATGTGGACGGCAAGCTCGACCAGGTCGCGGATGATCTGCTCGACATCGCGGCCAACGTAGCCGACCTCCGTGAACTTGGTTGCCTCGACCTTGATGAACGGAGCCTGTGCGAGCCGCGCCAGGCGCCTGGCGATCGCGGTTTTGCCGACGCCCGTCGGGCCGATCATCAGGATGGTCTTGGGCAGGACCTCCTCACGCAGGCCCTCGTCGAGTTGCTGGCGCCGCCAGCGGTTCCTCAGCGCGATGGCGACGGCGCGTTTGGCGTCGTCCTGGCCGACGATGAAACGGTCCAGTTCGGACACGATCTCGCGCGGGGTAAAGCTGGTCATGGGGCCGGTCATAGGGATTGAACAACGATGTTGGTGTTGGTGTAGACGCAGATCTGGGCGGCAATGTCCATGGCCTTGCGGGCGATGGCCTCGGCGTCCATGTCGTCGTGGTCGATGAGCGCCCGCGCCGCGGCGAGGGCGTAGTTGCCGCCCGACCCGATGCCGATCAGGCCATCCTCGGGCTCGAGCACGTCGCCGGTACCGGTAAGCACCAGCGAGACCTCCTTGTCGGCGACCGCCATCATCGCTTCCAGGCGCCGCAGGTAGCGGTCCGTGCGCCAGTCCTTGGCGAGCTCGACGCAGGCCCGGGTCAGTTGTCCGGGATACTGCTCCAGCTTCGCTTCCAGGCGCTCGAAGAGGGTGAAGGCGTCGGCCGTGGCGCCGGCGAACCCGGCGATCACCGAGCCGCCGCTCAACTCGCGCACCTTGCGCGCGTTGGCCTTGACCACGGTATCGCCCAGGGTCACCTGACCGTCACCGGCAATCACCACCCGGTCCCCCTTGCGCACCGACAGGATGGTCGTGCCGTGCCAGGGCTGTTCATTCTCTCGTCCCATGGTTCCCAACTTTTCCGGAAGTGAGCGGAGGGTCATCGCCCGAAACCGGGCGTCCGCGGACAGGGTCCATACCCGAGGGATGTAAGACAGCCGGGCGTCGGGGTCAAGGCGGTCACCGGGCGGCGCCGGCGGGCTGGCGGTTTGCCATGGTTCCTGTTACAAGGAGCGCGATTCCGGGAAAGGAGTGAACCCATGCGCAAGGGGAGCGTCGAGCGCAACACCAAGGAGACGCGGATTTCCGCCGCCGTCGACCTCGACGGCACCGGCGCCTATGACGTGACCACGGGCATTGGCTTCCTCGATCACATGCTCGATCAGTTGTCGCGCCACAGCCAGATGGACCTCACCCTGAAGGCCGAGGGCGACCTGCATATCGACTTCCACCACACCACCGAGGACACCGGAATTGCCATCGGCGAGGCCGTTTCCCAGGCCCTCGGCGACCGCCGCGGCATTGCCCGCTTCGGCGACGCCACCGTTCCCCTGGACGAGGCCCTGACCCGCGTCGTCGTCGATTTCTCCGGCCGCCCCTACCTGGTGTGGAAGGTGGAGTTCACCCGCGAGAACCTGGGCGAAATGGACACCGAGCTGTTCCGCGAGTGGTTCCACGCCTTCGCCCAGGCCGCCGAGGTGACCCTGCACGTGGAGAACTTCTACGGCACCAACAGCCACCACATCATCGAGTCCTGTTACAAGGGACTGGCCCGGGCGCTCCGCCAGGCGATGACCGTCGACCCCCGTTTGACCGGCGCGGTACCCTCCACCAAGGGGGTGCTGGGCGGCTCTCTTTAGAGTCCGACCCGGGGCGCCGGCCCATGCGCCTGTACACCGTCCATCTCGGCCGCCGCCGCCCCGACTCCGAACCCGATCTGGTGCTGATCAAGGAAGGGTTCTGCTGGCCGGCCTTGTTCCTCACCGCCTTCTGGGCCCTCTGGCACCGAATGTGGCTGGTCGCCATTGCGCTCTTCGTCATCAACGGGATCCTGAGCGGCCTGGTCCACGCCTTGGGGCTGAACGCGGCGAGCAGCGGCGTCCTGTCCGCCGGTTTCGCCGTCATTGTCGGGTTCGTCGCCAACGATCTCCGCCGCTGGTTCCTGGAACGCCGCGGTTTCCTTTTCTCCGAGGTCGTTTCCGGCGCCGATCAGGACGCGGCGGCGCGCAATTACCTGGATGACCTGCCCAGCCTCGCCCGGGAGCAGGGCGCATGACCGTCGCCATCATCGATTACGGTTCCGGCAACCTGCGCTCGGCGGCCAAGGCCTTCGAGCGTGCCGTCTCCACCGCCGGCCTCGACCTGGCGGTCAAGGTCACCGCTTCGCCCGCCGATGTCGATGCCGCCAGCCACGTCGTCCTCCCCGGTGTCGGCGCCTTCGGAGACTGCAGGCGTGGCCTCGCTGCCCTGCCGGGCATGGTCGAGGCCCTCGAGCGCGCCGTCATCGAAAAGGCCCGGCCCTTCCTCGGCATCTGCGTCGGCATGCAGCTCATGGCCACGGTCGGCCGCGAACATGGCGATCATGAGGGCCTGGGCTGGGTCCCCGGCGAGGTCGTCGCCCTGACCCCCGCCGACCCGGCCCTCAAGATCCCCCACATGGGGTGGAACGATCTCCGCCTGGAGGCCCCGGACCATCCCTTTTTCGCCGGCATCGACCAGGGCCGCCACGTCTATTTCGTCCACTCCTACGGTTTTGCCGGCGGCGACCCGGGCCACGTCCTGGCCTCCGTCGACTACGGCGGCCCGGTGACCGCGGTGATTGGTCACGACAACATGCTCGGCACCCAGTTCCACCCCGAGAAAAGCCAGGCCACCGGGTTGCGCCTGATCGCCAACTTCCTCAAGTGGCGGCCGTGAACCGCCCGGGCCCTATCGAATCGGAAACGAAATGATTTTCTTTCCCGCCATCGACCTCAAGGACGGCCAGTGCGTGCGCCTGGTGCAGGGCGACATGGACCAGGTCACCGTCTTCGGCGACGACCCCGGTGCCCAGGCCCGGCTCTTCGCCGACGCCGGATGCCGGTGGCTGCACGTGGTCGACCTCAACGGCGCCTTCGCCGGCCGCCCGGTCAACGGCGCCGCCGTCTCCGCCATCCTCAATGCCATCGACATTCCCGTGCAGCTCGGCGGCGGCATCCGCGACCTGGCGACGGTCGAGGCCTGGCTGGAGTGGGGCGTCCGCCGGGTCATCCTCGGTACCGTTGCCGTCCGCGACCCCGATCTCGTCCGCGAGGCCTGCCGGCTCCACCCGGGCCGCGTCGCCGTCGGCATCGACGCCCGCGACGGGCTGGTCGCCGTCGAGGGCTGGGCCGAAACCTCGGAAATGACCGTCCTCGATCTGGCGCTGCGCTTCGAGGACGCTGGGGCCGCCGCCGTGATCTACACCGACATCGGCCGCGACGGGGCCATGACCGGCCCCAACATCGAGGCCACCACCGGCCTCGCCAGGACCATCTCGACGCCGGTGATCGCTTCGGGCGGGGTTTCCTCCATGGACGACCTGCGGGCCTTGCAGGCCGCCGGCGGCGATGTCCTCGAGGGTGTGATCAGCGGGCGCGCCGTCTACGACGGGCGCATCGACCCGGCGGCGGCGGTGGCGCTGCTGGACGGCGGGGACCAGCGATGCTGAAAGCCAGAATCATCCCCTGCCTCGACGTCGACCAGGGCCGCGTCGTCAAGGGCGTCAACTTCGTCGACCTGGTCGACGCCGGCGACCCCGTCGAGCAGGCCCGCATCTACGACCGCGAGGGCGCCGACGAGCTGACCTTCCTCGACATCACCGCCAGCCACGAGAACCGGGATACCATCCTCGACGTCGTCCGCCGCACCGCCGAGCAGTGCTTCATGCCCCTCACCGTCGGCGGCGGGGTGCGCAATCTGGACGACATCCGCAACCTGCTCCTCGCCGGCGCCGACAAGGTTTCCATCAACACCGCTGCCGTCAAGGACCCGGAATTCGTCGCCCGCGCGGCGGAGAAATTCGGCAGCCAGTGCATCGTCGTCTCCATCGACGCCAAGACCACCGGCGAGGGCCGCTTCGAGATCTTCACCCACGGCGGGCGCAATCCCACCGGTATTGATGCTGTCGAATGGGCCCGGCGCATGGTCGGCTACGGCAGCGGCGAAATCCTCCTCACCTCCATGGACCGGGACGGCACCAAGCTCGGCTTCAACATTCCCCTGACCCGCACCATCGCCGACGCGGTGCCGGTTCCGGTGATCGCCTCGGGCGGCGTCGGGACCCTCGATCACCTTGTCGAGGGCGTCGTCGAGGGCCATGCCACCGCCGTTCTCGCGGCCTCGATCTTTCACTTCGGCACCTATACCATCGGCGAGGCCAAGGCCCACATGAGGGCCGCCGGGGTGCCGGTGCGCGAAGATCCCCGTTACGACCCTGTTCCGGAGTAACCCGCGATGACCGATCCCACCGCCGATGCCCCCACCGATGCCACAATCCTCGAGCGCCTGTTCCAGGTTATCGAGAGCCGCCGGGACGGCGACGCCGATGCGTCCTATACGGCCGCCCTGCTCGCCGAGGGGACACCCAGGATCACCCAGAAACTGGGCGAGGAGGCGGTCGAGACCATCGTCGCCGCGCTGTCGGAAGAGCCCGAACAGGTGACCCGTGAAAGCGCCGACGTGCTCTATCACCTGCTCGTCCTCTGGGCCGCCACCGGCGTCCGCCCGGCCGACGTCTGGGCCGAGCTGGCCCGCCGCGAGGGCACCTCGGGGCTGGAGGAAAAACGGGCTCGAAGCGAGCCTGAATCATAAGAAAGGGAAGTAAGATCATGGCCTACGATCCCGAGAACGTCTTTGCCAAGATCCTGCGCGGCGAAATCCCCTGCGACAAGGTCTATGAGGACGATCACGCCCTCGCCTTCAACGACATCCAGCCCCAGTCCCCCGTCCATGTGCTGGTCGTGCCCAAGGGCGCCTACGTCTCCATGGATGATTTCTCCGCCGGGGCGTCCGAGGCCGAGCTTGCCGGCTTCATGCGCGCCGTCGGCACCGTGGCGCGCCAGGT
>JAJFIG010000243.1 GCA_021775195.1 Rhodospirillales bacterium
ACCGGCGACGTGATCGCCGAACTGGTCACCGACAGCCTGGGCTGGGAACGGGAACAGAAGGTGGCGCTGGTTGCGGAAAGCCAGGCGCGGCTGTCGGAAGCCCACGCCTCCCTGCAGCTCGCCGCCCAGGAACTGGAACGGCTCGAGAATCTCCGCAAGTCCGCCGCCTTCTCCAAGGCCCGCTACGACGACAAGCGCCAGGAGGTGGTGCGGGCGCGCAGCATGGTCAACGTCGTCCGGGCGACGGTGAAGAAAACCCAGGCGGACCTGAAACTGGCCGAGATCGACCTGCACCGGGCGAAAGTCCGGGCCCCCTTCCCCGGGGTCATCAGCATGCGCCATACCGAGGCCGGCGCCTACGTCGACGTCGGCGATCCGGTGGTGACGCTGCTCAACGACACCGAGCTGGAAATCGAGGCGGATGTTCCTGTGGCGCGGATCAGCGCACTGGCACCGGGTCGGGAAGTCCGCGTCGCCGTGGGGCCGGGCGCCACCTATGCCGCCTTCGTCCGCGCCGTGGTGCCGGAGGACAATGCCCTCACCCGCACCCGGCTGGTGCGCTTTTTGCCGATGTTCCCCGATACCATGAAACTTGCCGCCAACCAGAGCGTCACCCTGCACCTGCCCATCGGCAAGGCCCGAGACGTGGTTACCGTGCACAAGGACGCCATCCTCAACCGCAAGGGCAAGACCCTGGTCTATCTTATCGACGGCGACGCCGCCCAGATCCGCCCGGTGGGCCTGGGCCAGGCGGTGGACGGCCGCTTCGAGGTCCTGAACGGCCTGAAGCCGGGCGACATGGTCGTGGTGCGCGGCAACGAACGCCTGCGCCCGGGCCAGAAGGTCCACCACAAGCCGACGTCGTAGGCCGGTTGGTTTAGGCCCGATATGCACCTGATCCGCATCGCCATCGACCGGCCCATCGCGGTCATGTCCCTGGTCCTGATGGTCATCATCCTGGGCCTGGTGGCGCTGCAGACCATTCCCATCCAACTGACCCCCGACGTGCGCAAGCCGGTGGTCCAGGTGACCACGACCTGGGCCGGGGCGGCACCGGCGGAGGTGGAGCGGGAAATAACCGACCGCCAGGAAGACGAACTCAACGGCCTGGAAGGCCTGGAGGAGATCTCCAGCGCCTCGGAGAACGGGCGCGCCCGGGTGACCCTGGAATATGCCGTCGGCACCGACATGAACCGGGCGCTGCTGCTGGTCGCCAACCGGCTCGACCGGGTCAACGGCTATCCCGAGGAGGCGGACGAGCCGACGATCAAGACCTCGGGCACCGACGACAACCCGATCACCTGGATGATCCTGGAGCGCATGCCGGGCAACGACACGCCGATGCACACGTTCCTGGACTTCGCCCAAGACGTCATCCAGGACCGTCTGGAACGAGTCAAGGGCGTCGCCGGGGTCAACGTCTTCGGCGGCGGCGAACGGGAAATGCAGGTCATCGTGCATCCGGAAAAGATGGCGCGCTATGGCCTGACGGTTACCGACGTGGTCAGCGTGCTGCGGACCGCCAATGCCTCGGTTTCCGCCGGCGACGTGGACGAGGGCAAGCGCCAGTACGTGGTCCGCATGGAAGGCGACCTGGAATCCCTGGAGCAGACCCAGGCCGTGGTCCTGCGCTCAACCCGGGACCCGGAAACCGGGCGCATCGCCCGGGTGACGGTGGGCGACATCGCGGACGTGGCCTATGGCTACAAGACGCCCCGCCACACCATCCGCCTGCTGGCCAAGGAATCCATCGCCGTCAACGCGGTGCGCGAGACCGGCGCCAACGTCATCGAGACCATGGACGGCATCCGCGCCGCCATCGCCGAGTTGAACCGCTTCCAACTGCCCAATGCCGGTCTGCACCTGCGCCAAGTCTACGACGAAACCACCTACATCACTTCGGCGATCAACCTGGTGCAACAGAACATCTACGTCGGCGGGACCCTGGCGGCACTGATTCTGCTGCTGTTCCTCAGATCCGCCGGCGCGACGCTGGCGGTGTCGCTGGCGATCCCGGTGTCGGTGATCGGATCCTTCGTCGCCATGACGGCGCTGGGGCGTTCGATCAACGTCATTTCACTGGCCGGCATCGCCTTCGCCGTCGGCATGGTGGTCGACGCCGCCATCGTCGTCATCGAGAACATCTACCGCCACCGCCAGGCCGGGCTGTCGCGGGCCGAGGCGGCCTACCGGGGCGCATCGCAGGTGTGGGGCGCGATCCTGGTGTCGGCCCTGACCACGGTGATGGTGTTCATCCCGGTGCTGATCATGCAGTTGGAAGTGGGGCAGTTGTTCCGGGATATCGCGGTGGCGATATCGGTCGCTGTCCTGCTGTCGCTGGTGGTCTCAATTACCGTCATCCCTGCCCTGGCGAAGAAACTGCTGGGCAAGCCCAAGGCGGAGAGCAAGACCAACATCCGGGTGCCGGTGATCGATCCCCTGGCCAGGGGCTTCGTCAAGCTGGTGCTGGCGTTCACCCGCCGGGTGGTCAGCAACCGGGCCCTGGCGGTCCTGGTGGTAGCGGTGATCTGTGGCGCCACCGGCGCCGGAACGTATTTCTACCTGCCGAAGCTGGACTACCTGCCGGACGGCAACCGCAACCTGGTCTTCGGGGTCATCCAGCCGCCGCCCGGGTACAACCTGTCGACCACGACCGAGATAGCCAAACGCATGGAAGGGGAAATCCGCCACCTGTGGGCGACGGTCAGCGGCCCCGACCCGGAACCGGGCCAGCCACCCAAGATCCAGCGCTTCTTTTTCGTCGCCCGCGCCGACCGCACCTTCATCGGCGCCGCCAGCATGCAGCCGGAACGGGTCAAGGAGCTGATCCCGGTGCTGCAGGAACCGGCGTTCCGCGAGCCCGGCACCTTCGGCTTCATCGGCCTGCGCTCGCTATTCGGGCGCGGCATCAGCGGGTCGCGGTCCATCGACCTCAACATCAGCGGGCCGGACCTGGAGCAGACCCTGGACGTGGCGATCCGGGCCGTCGGCATGGTCGACGGCGTCCTGCCCAAGTCGGAAGGCACCCAGATCCGTCCGAGACCGGGACTGGAACTGGGTTCGCCCGAGGTGCGGATCATCCCCGACCGGATACGGCTGGCCGATAACGGGGTCAGCGCGCGGGAACTGGGTGATACCATCGACACCTTCAACGACGGCCTGCGGGT
>JAJFIG010000244.1 GCA_021775195.1 Rhodospirillales bacterium
GGTGGGCCCGGCTATCTTGTCGCCCGCCATCTTCTGGACCTCGCCCTCATTCCCAGCCTGTTCGTCGCCATCGCCCTCACCGCCACCAGCATCGCCGTGTCGGTGGCCGTATGGCGCGAGGCCGGTGTCCTCAACACCGCCGACGGCGAACTGCTTCTCGATGTCGCCGAGATGGACGATGTTTCGGGCGTTGCCCTGCTGGCGCTATTGCTGGCTGTCGTCCCGGTCCTCACCGGCAGCCAAAACGACTCGGTGGTGCCTGTCCTGGCGGCGACCACCGGCATATTCCTGCTCAAGGCGGTCTTTTTCGGCGGTTTGTGCCTTGTTTTCGCCCGTTACGCCGAGCGTCCCCTCACTGCCTTTCTGACCCGCCAGGCGCGTCCCCATCCCATCCTGTTCGTCGTCGGCGTCGGCATCGTCATCGCCGCGCTGGCCGGCCAACTGGGGTTTTCCCTGGCTATAGGGGCGCTTTTTGCCGGCATGGTGTTCAGCCGCGATCCCGAGGTCGTCCGCCTGAACACGTCTTTCGGACCCATTCACGATTTTTTCGTGCCATTCTTCTTTATCGGCGTCGGATTGAATTTCGATCCCGGCACCCTGGCATCGGCGTCGGTCCTGGCCGGTGTTCTTCTCGTTGTCGCGGTTCTCGGCAAGGTCATCGGCGCCGGCGCCCCGGCCCTCCTCGCCACCGGCTGGACCGGGGCCACCCTGATCGGCGTCAGCATGGTTCCCCGGGCCGAAATTGCCATGGTCGTCATGCACGAGGGGCGCAAGCTTGGCGCCGATGTGGTGCCGCCGGAGGTTTACGGGGCGATGGTCATCATCTCGGCCGCGACCTGCCTGGTTTCACCTCTCGTCATTGCCTGGCTGCTGCGCCGCTGGCCGCAAGGCAGTGACCGGAACTGTTCAGTTTGATCCCAGTGGGCACAAACATTAGTATCACGCTCCGGGGTCGTCACTGCCCCGAGCCTGGGCGGTCCCGGGCCTACCATTTCATTCGGCCGGATACGGAGTTGCTGCCGTGAAAAAGGTTTTGTTCGGCATTGTCGGACTTGTCCTCTTGCTTGCCGCGGCGGTGCTGGTCGGCCCTGGTCTGATCGACTGGAATGCCTACAAGGCCGAGATCGCCGCCCAGGCCAAGGCCGCCACCGGTCGCGACCTGACCATCGACGGCGACATTCGAATCACGGTCCTGCCGGCGCCGGCGCTGGTCGCCAGCGACGTCGGGTTCGCCAACATCGAGTCCGCCTCGGCGCCCGAGATGATCCGCCTGAAATCCCTCGAGATCCGCATCGCGCCCGGCCCCTTGCTGGGCGGCCAGATCGAGGTCGAAACCATCCGGCTGGTCGAACCCAAGATCGAGCTCGAGGTCCTGGCCGACGGTCGCCGCAATTGGGATTTCACCATCCGTGACGAGGCCTCTCCGGCAGCCGCCGCCACCGCCACGGACCCGGCCGGAGCCAAACCCGCCGGCACGCCCGCTACGCCGGCGCCGGAACAGGAAACGGCCCCTGCATCGGCTCCGTCCGTCCGTCTCGACAGTTTCGTGATCGTCAACGGCAGCCTGGTTTACCGCGATGCCAAGGGCGGCACGGTCGAACGCATCGACGGCATCAACGCCGAGATTGCCGCCGCTTCCCTCAGCGGGCCTTTCGACAGCGCCGGCCGGCTGGTGGCGCGGGGCTATCCCCTGACCTACGAGGTTTCCATCGGCCAGATCATTCACGGCCGGACCGTGCCTTTCAGCCTGAACCTGGGGCTGGCCACCGACGAGACCAAGGCACAGGTCGCGGGCACCCTCGTCAGCCTGACCGAGGTGCCCAAATTCAAGGGCACGGTCAAGGCCGAGGGCAAACAACTGGCGGCGTTCGCCCGTGCCGCTGCCGGTGCCGGTCCGCTGCCCGGGTTCCTTGCCCAGCCCTTCAGCGTCGAGGGTGCCGTCGTCGCTTCCGCCGCCGGCGCCGAGGTCAAGGACCTCGTCATCGGTCTGGGCGATGTCAAGGCGACCGGCTCCGTTTCGGCGAAGCTCGACAAGACCCCTGATATCACCGTCCAGCTCGGCATCAACCGCATCGATCTGGACAAGTGGCTCGCCATGCCGCCGGCCAGGGCGCCCGCGCCCAAGAGCACCGGATCGGCCAAGGGTAGCGGGAAAACGACCCCGTCGCCGGCCAAGACCAAGACAAAGACCGGGGACGGCGGGGCAGCCCAACCGGCTCCCTTTGCCCTTCCGGCGGACATCAACGCGTCCCTCAAACTCGCCGCCGAGGTCGTGACCTATCGCGGTGAGGTCATCCGCCAGGCCCGCCTCAATGCCGAACTGGCGGGTGGTGAGGTCACCATCAGCCAGCTTTCCACCCAGCTTCCCGGCGGATCAGACGTCGCCGTTTTCGGTGTCATCGCCGCCGACAAGGGCCAGCCCCGCTTCGACGGCGAGGCCGAAATTTCCGTCAGCAATCTTCGTGCCATTCTCGGCTGGCTCGGGACCGACTTGCCCCGGATACCGTCTGGCCGGCTGCGCCGCCTGACCCTGGCCGGCAAGATCACCGCGACCCCCGAGCAACTCCAGGCAACCGACCTCGACCTGCAGGTCGACAGTTCGCGCCTCACCGGAGGCCTGACGGTGGCGCTGCAGGGACGCCCGTCCTTCGGCGCCGACGTCGTTCTCGACCGCATCAACCTGGACGCCTATCTGCCGCCGGAGGCCGCGCCCACGACCGAAGCGAAACCGGCGAAGGCCCCGGCCGCCTCCGGCGACGCCAAGAAATCCCCAGCGACCAAAACTTCCACGGCGGCCGAGGATGCCCGCGACGCCATGGCCGGGTGGCGCCTGTTGCAGGCGTTCGACGCCAATCTGAAGGCTCACATCAAGACCCTGGTCTTTCACCAGACCTCGATCAAGGACGTGGTCTTCGACGGCACCCTCTTTGACGATAAGCTTGAAATCAGGCGCGCCAGCATTGCCAAGCTCGCCGGCGCCTCGGCCCTGATCAGCGGTACTCTTGCCGGTCTCGGAGGCATCCCGGAACTGAAGAACCTGCAATTCGAGGGCGGTGGCCGCGACCTCACCCGTCTTTTTGCCATGGCCGGCATCGAGCCGCCGGTGCCGCCCAAGAACCTGGGGACGGTGGCGATCAAGGGACGGGCCGATGGTCCCTTGTACAAGCCCGTCCTCGACCTCAGCCTCAGGGCTGCCGAGGCACGGGTCGGTCTCAAGGGAACCGTTGCACTGCTGCCCCCGCGTCTCGACGTATCCCTGACCGCCAGGCATAAGGACCTGCCCCGGCTGATGCGGGCGCTGGGCATCGATTACCGTCCCGCCAAGCGCCTGGGCGGCCTTGATATCGCGACCAACCTCAAGGGTGATCCGTCCCTGCTCTTCTTTAGCGATCTCAAGGGCACGGTCGGGCCCGTCACCCTCGACGGCAAGGCGACTGTCGGTCTCGACCGGCCCCGTCCCTGGTTCACCGCCGACCTCAACACCGGCGACATCGTC
>JAJFIG010000245.1 GCA_021775195.1 Rhodospirillales bacterium
GTCGGAGGAGCGCACGCTGAGCAGCAACGAGCTGCAGCGGATGATCCAGGAGGCGCGGGAGCTGGCCCGCACCGGTGCCCGGGAGGCGGCGCAGCGGCTGCTGGCGGAGGTTCAGCGGATGCTCGACAGCATCCGGGGCAGTCTCGAGGCCGGCAACAAGGGACAGGAGGCGGCCAAGGCGCGGCGGATGATGGACGGTCTCAGGGACCTGACCAAGAAGCAGCAGGAGCTACTCGACCGTAGCTTCCGCCGCCAGCGCCAGCAACAGCAGCGCCAGGGCCAGGGCGCCATGCCCCGGCCCGGGGGAGAACAGGACCCCAACGCGCCCCGCCAACAGGGCCAGGGCAGCGGCGAGGACGCCGCCCGCCAGGAGGGCCTGCGCCGGGGCCTCGGCGGATTGATGCTGGAACTGGACGAGTTCCTGGGCGGAATCCCCGATCCCCTGGGCAAGGCCGAACGGTCCATGCGCGACGCCACCGACGCTTTGACGACGGAACGCCCGGGGGACGCGGTACGGGCACAGAGCGAAGCCCTGGAGCAGTTGCGCCAGGCAACGGAAGGCGTTGGCGAACGCATGGCCCGGCGCCTCGGAGGCCTGCGCATGGGGGCGGGGCGGCCATCGGGCGGGCGGGGACGCGATCCCTTCGGCCGGCGACCGGGCGGCGCCTTCGGTGCCGCCATCGACGGCGTCGTCGATATTCCCGACCAGATGGAAATGCGCCGGGCCAGGGAAATCCTGCAGGAACTGCGCCGCCGCGCCGGCGAACACCAGCGCCCGAAAATCGAACGCAACTACATCGACCGCCTGCTGCGCCAGTTCTAGCCAGCCGCCGGACCCGGCGGGCTCGGGAAGAGAAGACCAACCACAGAGACACAGAGAGGAAGAAAGTTCTGCGCTTCGCGCGAGTTATTCCTTCTCGCTTCTTCCTTTGTGTCTCTGTGGTTCGGAAAAACTCGGACGAACCCATCCCGCCCGCATCGTGACCGGGGCGGAGAAACCGGGTCAGCTTTTGGTTTCTTCCTCGGGGTGGGTGAAGGTGACTTCGAGGCGGCGGGCGGTGGCCGCCGGGTTCTTCAGGCGGACCTTGAAGTCCAGGTCCTCGCCCGGAGGCAGGCGGGACTTGTCGGGGGTGACGACAAGGTACTGGATTTCCTCGCTGTCGGCGCCGTAAAGGGAAACGCGGATCATGGGAATATCCCGTGATACCTCGGAAACGTTGGCGACGATGCCCTGGACCAGGAGAACGTCGGCCCCCTCTTCGACGGCGCGTTCCGACTTGACCCGGCGGATGTCGAGGCCGGCGCCCAGGGTGTCGACGGTGATCCCGACGGCGGCATAGGCCTTGGCCGTCGCCGGCATGGCGGCGACGATGGCGCCGCGGGCGAAATAAAGGCCGGCGCCGAAGCCAACGACGACGAACACGGCGGCCGCGGCGACGGCGAGCAGGCGCTTGTTCAGGGGTGGGCGCGGGGGCTTGTCCTGGTCCTCGGTCAGGCCCTCGGGAATGGGCTCCCTGACGTCAGCCGACTCGTCGAATTCGTCAGGCTCAACCGAATCCGCAACGGCTTCATCCGCTGCCGGTTCCTCGTCGGGCGGGGCATCGTCGGCGGCCGGCGCCGGTGTTTCCTCGGACTCGGGTTCCGGTTCGGGCTCCGGCTCGGGTTCCGGCTCGGGTTCGGGTTCCGGTTCGGGTTCCGGTTCGGGTTCCGGCTCGGGTTCAGGCTCGGGCTCCGGTTCCGGTTTGGGCTCGGGTTCCGGCGGTGGGGCGGCGGCGGGTTCGGGCTGAGGTTCGGGTTCGGGCAGTGCCGGCGGCGCCTGCGGCGCCGGTCGAGGGGCGGCGGGCGCGATGGCGGGGTTCCCGGCCACCGGGTCCTGGTGCCACGTATTGCCGCACCGATTGCAGCGTACGGCCCGTCCGTTATCGCCGAAGACAGCCGTATCAACCGCATAGCGCGTGGCGCAGGCGGGACAGTTGATGATCATGCGCGACACACAGTGTTAAAGTCCTGTCGTTTATAGGCTTTCGCCGCTGCCAACGCAAGCCGTGGCAGGTTCCGACGGCGCTGGACGACGGGGGTCCGGCGTGGCATTGTGCACCGGCCATGCGGGAGCGGAACGGGTGACCATCGACGGCGTCGAATACGTGGTTCGGTTCGAAAACGTCGGCCTGCGCTACGGCTTGGGGCCGGAGGTGCTGCAGGACATTTCCTTCGCCCTGGAGCCGGGCTCGTTCCATTTCCTCGTCGGGCCCAGCGGCGCCGGCAAATCCTCGCTGTTGAAGCTCATGTACCTGGCGTTGAAGCCGACCCGGGGGCTGATCTCACTGTTCGGCCATGACATCGCCATCACCCGGCGGGGCGATCTGCCGGGGTTGCGCCGCCGCGTCGGCGTGGTCTTTCAGGACTTCCGCCTGCTGCCCCATCTCTCGACTTTCGACAACGTCGCCCTGCCGCTCAGGGTGGCCGGCGGGCGCGAAAGCGACATCGAGAAAAACGTCGTCGAACTGCTGAGCTGGGTCGGGCTCAAGGATCACCTGAAGGCGCGTCCCCCGACCCTCTCGGGGGGACAGCAACAGCGGGTCGCCATCGCCCGCGCCGTCATCGCGCGGCCGAAACTGCTGCTCGCCGACGAACCGACGGGAAACGTCGACGACCGCATGGCCATGCGCCTGATGCACCTGTTCGAGGAACTCAACAAACTGGGCACCACGGTCGTCATCGCCACCCATAACGAGGGACTGGTCAACCGCATGGGGCATTCCTGCCTGCGTCTCGAAGACGGCTGGCTGGAGGTTCGCGGGCCGGACAGCGGCAGCGCCGGACAGACGGTGGCCGCGGGGCTTTCGCCGTCGATCCTCGGCGGCGCGGTGGGCCGCAAGCCGGAAAGTGCCGCCTGAATGTTTGGACACCGATCCGACCTGCCCCTCGACAAGGATCCGCTGAGCCGCTTTTTGCCGTGGCTGATCGCCTTCATGGTCTACCTGGCGGTGCTGGCCCTGGCCGGGGCCCTGGTCCTCAACGCCGTGATCGTGCGCTGGGACAGGGGGGTCACCGGTACCCTGACCGTGCAGATCGCGCCGCTGGAGCGGCCGCCATCGGTCTCCGCCGCCGATGCCAGGGCCGACGAGGAGCGGCGCCAGAAGGCGGTTCTCGACCTGCTGCGTTCGGTGCCCGAGGTGGCGCGGGCCGAGGCCCTGGACGACCAGCGGCTGATGGCGCTGCTGGAGCCGTGGCTGGGCACGACCGAGGTCGCCGAAGACCTGCCGCTGCCAGGGCTCGTCGACGTCGAACTCAAGCCGGGAACCAGCCTCGACGCGGCTGCCCTCGGGGCGCGGCTCGCCAAGGCGGTGCCCGGAACCTCCATCGACGATCACAAGATCTGGCTCGAACGCCTGGTGCGCCTGATCCGTATGGTCGAGGCGGTGGCCAGCGTCGTGCTGATGTTCATCGGCCTGGCGACGGTGGGGACCGTGGTCTTCGCCACGCGCACGGGCCTGGCCGTCCATCAGGAAGCGATCGAGGTCCTGCACCTGATCGGGGCACAGGATTCATACGTCGCCCAGCAGTTCGCCCGCCGCGCCCTGGTTCTCGGCCTGCGCGGCGGCCTCGTCGGGCTGGTGCTGGCGGTGCCGACACTGTTCGGCATCAGCTACCTGGCGGCGCACCTGGAAGCCGGGCTGCTGCCCGACGTCGACATGGGGCCGGCTCACTGGCTGGCACTGATCTCCATGCCGCTGGCGGCGGCGCTTATTGCCATGGTGACCGCCCGCATGACGGTGATGCGAACCCTGGCCCGGATGTTGTGAACCATGACCGTGGAGTCCATTCCCCGTGCAGAAACGGCCAAGGGCGGCGGACCGGACGCCGGCCCGGGGCCGATCTGATGTTCAGGCGCCGGCGGCAATCGGGGCGGTGGGCGTTGGTGCTGGTGGCCGCCATGGGCGCGGTCCTTGCCGTCTGGGGGATCGGCCTGTTCCGGTTCGCGGCGGCGATCCCGTCGGTGGTGGCGGATACAACGACCCGGACCGACGCCATTATCGTTTTGACGGGGGGCAGCCGGCGCCTGAGCACCGGCCTCAAGCTGCTCGCCGGCGACCTGGCAAGCAAACTGTTCGTCTCCGGCGTCTACCAGGGCGTGG
>JAJFIG010000246.1 GCA_021775195.1 Rhodospirillales bacterium
GCTCGAGGACTTCCCCAAGATGCTCGAGAGTTCAGCCAAGGTGAACGGCGTCATCGTGCCCATCATCGCCTTCGCCTTGCCGTTGGCCCAGGCCCTGGCCGCCCTCGAGGTTCCGCAGACCTTCGTTCAGGCGATCACAAAACTGACCGACGATCCGACCCTGATCATCTTGATGATGCTGGGTATCTTCATCCTTGCCGGCTGCATCATGGAAACCACCCCCAATATCGTCATCCTGTCACCCATCATGCTGCCCCTGGCACAGGAAATCGGGATGAACGATATTCATTTCTGCATTTTCATGGTCACGTCGCTGGGTGTCGGTTTCATCACGCCGCCCTTGGGCCTGAACCTGTTCGTGATGTCGGGCTTGACCGGTGAATCCGTGCTCGCCATCGCCCGGCGCGGGATTCCTTTTGTTGCGGCAATGCTTATCGTCGTTCTGATGCTTGCCTTTGTTCCGCAACTCAGCACCTGGGCTCTTTAGTCACCCGGCTAAGCGGATCGGTTTAGAGGGATTTTGCATCCATCTGTTTGGGGTTGCCGGAAATGCGGGTTATTATCCCGTTGTGCATCTAATCTTGTCGAAGAGCTTGCCCGCCGCGGCCCTGGCAATGGCAGTCGCCATCGTGTCTGGACCATTCAGCCGGGCTGTTGCCGATGATGTCGGCTGCGACGCTCTGTTCGAACGCATATACAAATCGGGCGCGTTGCCGGTCATAAGGATCGACGCGGCGAAACAAATCGTCCATGTCGGCTTTGCCGGGCAAAAATGTTCCGAACCCATCGATGTCTGGACTGCCCGGAAACAGCCGCCGCCAAAACCGAAACCCGCCAAAACCACGCCCGCCCCTCCACCGCCCAAGGTAAAAACCTCGAAACCGCCCGCTCCCTTGGAAACCCATCCCATGTTCAAGGGGCCGGTGAAACCCGCGCCATCGCCACCGGCGTCCCCTAAGCCCGAAACCGAAAAAGCGCCGGCCGACACCGGAAAAACGGCTTCGGGTTCCGCCTGCACCAAGAAGCTGGACGAATTCTGGGAATGGGGAGACCACATGATCGAAGGCGTCCCCTATGACCTGGTCGGGGTCTTCACCATCGACCTGGATGGTGACGGCAGGACCGACAACGTCGGCTTCAAACTGACATCGACGTCCATGCCCGATAGGGTCATTCGCTATTTCGGCGCACCGGGCCTCGTGGATGCCCGCTCCATATCCTCCCTCCGCCTGCCCGAGGACGGTGTCATCGCCCACATCTGTTTCAGCCAGACCGCCTTCCAGGCACCCAAACCAAAACCAAAATCAAAAAAACAGCCGAGGAAGCTGTTCGAACCGATCGACCTGGCGAAGGAAATGAAAGCCAGAGAGGAGCAATCGGAAAAATACGGATCGGAATCGGATGACTCCGCGAACACCTCCATTGTGCGTTGGATCATAATTGCCGGGACCGTACTTTTCGTCATCGTCGGCGCCGGTGTCGTTGCCTTGGTCGTCTTGCGGCGCAGGCGCGGCCCCGCCGGTGAGGAAGGTGACGAAGAGGAAGACGAAGACGACGAGGATGAAGAAGAGGTTGATGATGAGGACAGGGAATGATCTTGAACTGAATTCCGTCCCTGCCGCCGCAACCGGCAAGAGACGACGCCCGATGGACGATCCCCCTGCTGTTGTTATATGACCGTACCTTGACGAAGAACAAATAGAACTCAAGGGAGGTGATTATGCGTCTAGGATTTCTGTGCTGCCTGGTCCTGTTATTGGCCCTGCCGGTTCACGCCGAGGACCCGAACCCCTATTCGGGGACCCGGATCATCGAGACAGGCCAGCCCTATGATGGGTTTCTGAAAAGGCTCGTCGCCGCCATCAAGGCAGGCAAGATGGGAATCGTCGCCCAGGCCTGCGCCAACTGCGGTGCCAAGGGCATCGGCGTCACCATCCCCGGCAATCGCGTCGTCATGATCTACCGGCCCGATTTTGCCGTACGCATGCTCAAGGCAAGCGTCGCCGCCGGAATCGAGGCGCCGTTGCGTCTCTACGTGACGGAACAGGCCGATGGTACCGCCAGATTGACCTATCGGTTGCCGAGCCACGTTTTCGCGCCCTACGGCGTCGCGGAACTGGACGCCATGGCCAAGGAACTCGACGGCATCGTCGGCGCAATCGTTGCCAGCGCCACCAAATAGACAGCAACCCCGTGACCACCGCCACAATGACCTTGCCCCGCATTCAACGTCCGATTCTGGCGTTTGGACTATTGGTCGTCGCGGGGTTGTTCGTTCATCTGCTTGGCATCGGCGGCAAACAAGCGAGCCTTTTTATCGTCGGTGTCGCGCTTGGCGTGACGCTGTATCACGCCTCCTTCGGGTTTACCGGAGCCTACCGGCGAGCCATTGCCGAGGGCGACGTTTCCGGCGTTACCGCCCAGCTCGTCATGCTTGGCGCCGCCATCCTTTTGTTCGCTCCGGTCTTGGTCCAGGGAACGGCTTTCGGCCACGGCACTGTCGGTTCCATCGCGCCCGTCAGCGTATCCATGGCATTCGGGGCGTTCATTTTCGGCATCGGCATGCAGCTTGGCGGCGGCTGTGCGTCGGGCACACTTTTCACCGCCGGCGGCGGCAACGTTCGCATGATCCTGGTCCTGGTATTCTTTTGTATGGGGGCTTTCATGGGCAGCCTACACCTGTCCTGGTGGCAAGACCTGCCGGGGATCGGCGGCGTCTCCCTGAGCCGTGAACTGGGGTGGGAAGTCGCCCTGCCCCTTCAACTGGGCGTC
>JAJFIG010000247.1 GCA_021775195.1 Rhodospirillales bacterium
GATCTCACGACCAGACTCACCGGCGACATCATGACACCCGATCCAATCGTGGTTTCTCCCGATGACCTGGCATCCAAGGCTTTGGAAATTATCAACAATTCCTCGATAACCAGCCTCTTCGTGACCGCCGAGGGAAAACCGGTCGGCATTATTCATATTCACGACCTGCTGCGCGTCGGAATTGTCTGACTGTAACAATTCCGACCTTGCCGTGGCAGCGTGATGCGACCGCATGCGCCACAGGCAATTCACAGAAGTCTACAGCAATATCGTGACCAGATATTGCGGGCCGGCATGGTCGATATTCATAAAATTCGCCTGTTATTGCCGGGGACCAAGTTAACGCTATAGTATAAAATGGTGATAACATTTGATTAAGTGTGTTTTTGCTGAAAAGCCGAGGAAATAAAACACAGTAAATAAAAAGTAAAAATAAATAAAAAGCGTCTTAAATGTCTTTTGTATTTATGAATAGTTAGGACTCATCGGATACCATTCCGGTCAATCGAAACGTGGGTCAGGGGAGCACGCGACCGCTGAAACAATCATCGGCCGGTCAGTGCCATGGGGTTGAAAGATGGATCTCGCTACAATAATCGGCATATTGCTGGGTTCGGCAGTTGTTGGCGCCGCCATTTACATGGGCGGCGACTTCATGACATTTGTCAACATTCCCTCGGTCCTGATCGTTGTCGGTGGATCTATCGCTGCAACCGTTCTGCGGTTCCAGGTATCGACCATTGCCCCTTCCATCGTGATTGGCGGCAAGATTGCCTTTACCTCCAAGGCGTCCAATCCGCGTGAGACGATCGACGAAATCGCCCGCCTGGCGGAGATCATCCGCAAGAATGGGCCGCTTGGACTTGAGGGCGTTCCCATCGACGACGAGTTCCTGGCCAAAGGCGTTCAGTATATTGCCGACGGTTATGAGGGTCCCTTCATATTTGAATCCCTGGAACGCGAGCGCGACCTTCGCCTCGAGCGTCTCGGCGAAGGCAAGCGGTTCTTCAAGTCCATGGGCGATTCGGCCCCGGCGTTCGGCATGATCGGCACCCTGGTCGGTCTGGTGCAGATGCTGTCCACGATGGACGACCCGGCGACAATTGGCCCGTCGATGGCCGTTGCGCTGCTGACAACGCTGTATGGCGCAATCATTGCGAACATCGTCTGCCTGCCGATCGCGGACAAGCTGGACTCGAAGTTCAAGGAGGAAGAAGTCAGCCTGACCCTCGCCATTGATGGCCTGATGCAGATCCGCGACAACAAGAGCCCCGACGTCATCAAGGAAATCCTGGTGTCGTATCTGCCTGAAAAGCAGCGCGAAAGCCTGTTGGAAGAAGCCGCGTAACACTTTGTTGGACGATAGATATGGCGTTATCGGGAACCAAAAGCCGCTTGGCGCTTGAAGGATAAGTCATGAAGAAGAAGGCACCAATTCTGCAAGGGGCGCCCGAATGGATCGTGACATTCGCCGATCTCATGTCTCTGCTCGTCACCTTCTTCGTTCTGATCATCTCGTTCTCGATCCAAGACCAGGAAAAACTGCAGATCGTTGCCGGTTCAATGCGTGACGCATTTGGCGTCAGGGCAGTAATGAGCAAGGCCGGAATGATCGAGATTGAAGGCACACCGGTGCGCGACTACGTCAAGAAAATCGCGGTGATGGACAGCGAGAACGACACCGACTACGCCGGTGAGCCACATGACCAGAACACCAAGCAGGGCCCCGAAGCCGAGACCTACGAATACAAAAAGGCCGATATCAAGAAGCCGAACAGCTTTGCGATGGCAAGCGCCTCGCTGCGCCAGGCCTGGCAGGAGTTGCCCGAGATCACATCCTTGTCCGAGAGTCTCACCATCGAAGAGACGAAGGATGGCCTCCAGATCCAGCTGATCGATCAGGAAGGCCGCGCAATGTTCGCGCCCAACTCGGCTGAACCCTACCTGCACACCCGGCGAATTCTAGAGAAGATGGCCCCGGTTTTGAAAAAGATGCCCAATCGCATCAAAATCACCGGCCACTCCGATGCAACGCGCCTCTACGATCCCAATGGCTATGGCCAATGGGAACTGACTGCCGACCGGGCCAATGCAGCACGCAGAATTCTGAACCGGACGGGCATATCGGACGACCGGTTCTTCGCGGTCGTCGGCAAGGCCGACACCGAGCCGCTGTTCCCTGACGATACGTTTCTTGCCGGAAACCGGCGGATCAGCATCCTCATCCTGCGTGAATCACCTCCGCTGCCTCTCGATCACAAGATGTAACATCAGGCTTAGGCGCCCGGGTTCGCCGCCGCGATCACGCTCAGCGTGGCGCCCTCCACGCCGGTTACCTCGACCCTGGTCCCGGCCGTCGCATCCGGGCCGGCAACGCTCCATTGCGTATCGCCTATCCTGAGCGACCCACGACCATTCACAATTGCCTCGTCGAGCACATAGACCTTGCCGACGTACTGCAGCACACGCTTGTTCAGGTTGGGCTGGTCGGAGGTGATTGCGCCGGGTGAGAAGAACCTGCGCGACACGACCAGAGTGATCACGGACAAGATGGCGAATGCCGCCACCTGCAACTGCCAGGATATATCGATGAACAGAACCGCCATGGCGACGATTACCGCGGAGGTTCCCAGCCACAGAAAAAAGATGCCCGGCGCCAGCAGTTCCAGCAGAAACAGCACACCCGCAACCACCCACCAGGTCCAGATCCCCAGCGATTCGACAAACTCGGTCACAGAATCCATAGCGCTGTTTCCCTACTGCTGCGGGCCGACCGACGGCACGGCGGCGCCGCTGTCGTCATCGCGCCCCGTCGTCCCGTTGCCAAACGCCTCGCGGGCAATTTCGGCAATGCCGCCGATCGATCCGATCAGCGACGTGGCCTCGACAGGAAGCATCAGCACCTTCTGGTTGCGCGAACTTGCCAGCGATCCCAAAGCCTCGACATATTTGGTGGCGACGAAATAATTGATTGCATGAATGTTCCCGCTGGCGATGGCCTCGCTGACCATCGCCGTCGCCTTGGCCTCGGCCTCCGCTTCGCGTTCGCGGGCTTCGGCATCGCGGAAGGCGGCTTCCTTTCGACCTTCAGCAGCCAGGATCTGAGCCTGTTTTTCGCCGTCAGCCTGCAGGATTTCAGCTTGCCGCAATCCCTCGGCTTCGAGGATCGATGCCCGCTTCTCGCGTTCCGCCTTCATCTGACGCGCCATGGAATCGACCAGATCGCGCGGCGGATTGATGTCCTTGATCTCGATGCGGGTAAGCTTGATACCCCACGGCGATGTGGCCTGATCCACCACATGCAGCAGACGCGCATTGATTTCATCTCGCTGCGACAGCAGTTCATCGAGATCCATGCCGCCCATCACGGTACGGGTATTGGTCATGGTCAGATTGACTACGGCCAGTTCTAGATCGTTGACCTCGTAGGAGGCCTTCGCGGCGTCGAGGACCTGATAGAACGCAACGCCGTCGACAGTGACCATCGCATTGTCGCGGGTAATCACTTCCTGGCTCGGCACATTGAGCACCTGTTCCATCATGTTCATTCTCGCGCCAACGCGGTCGATGAACGGAACCAGAATGCTCAGGCCGGGGTCCAGCGTCTTGGTGTATCGCCCGAACCGTTCAACCGTGAAATTGAACCCCTGAGGCACCACCCGTATCGCCTGAAACACGATGACAAGGAACAGCACCAGCAAGACGATGACGAAAATTCCCGAGCCCAATTCCATGGAAGCCTCCAAAGGCAGACGATTGGCACCCCGCGCCGGTGCGGGGTGTGCATGAATGCGAATCTATCTGATTCTTCA
>JAJFIG010000248.1 GCA_021775195.1 Rhodospirillales bacterium
GCACGTTCATGTAGTTCTCGATACCGATGAACATGGCGAAGGTGACGAAGGTCACGTGCCGGCGCGGGTCGGCCCAGATGTCGGGGTTGTCGGGAACGGCTGTGTTGTGGGGCTTGTCATCGGTGAAACGCGAGCCCGAATGACAGCGGGCGCATCCGGCCTTGCCCTTGAACAGCTTGAAGCCCCGTTTCGCCGAATCGGACATCGCCCCCTTGTCGAAGGGCGCGCCGCGGGACGTCAGGGTCTTAAGGTATTCCGGGATGGCCTTGCGCACCGAGCCGTTGCTGGGTTCGCCGTATCCCGCATCCTTGAACATCTTCAAATAGACCGGATCCTGCTTCAGGCGCTCCTGCATCAGGCGCATGTCCATGTTCATCACGTAGGTTTCCGTGATCTGCTCGCGGGTGACGTCGTTGAGATTGGTACCCAGCCGCCCGTCGTGGAACCATGACGCCTTGTGGGCGGTGTTGATCAGGGTCGGTGTGTTGCGGAAGCCTTCCGATCCCGGGTAGGCCTTGGACAGCGCCAAGCCGTCCGAGTAGCCCTTCTGCGGATCGTGGCAGGTGGCGCAACTGATGGCGACATCGCCGGACAACCGCTTGTCGTAGAACAGGCGTTTACCCAACGCCGCCTTCTTGGCGTTGAACTTCATCGCCTTCACCGGACCGAAGTCGTCGGCCGCGGAAGCGGGGGACGTTACCGCTGCCGCTCCGATAATGAGCGCGGCCGCGACCGCCAACAGGCGGCCGGTTCCCCGTCGAATTCTGGAAATCATGGGCGAGTCCCTCCCCAATAAAGGTTGCTTCGACCCCCGGGTTTACCCCTGAGAAATACACGAAACCGCCCCACCTGACGATGCGGGCTATCCCGTGATGACGATGATGTTCTCCCTGGTGTCGATTACCCCTGAAACGAATTAACCGTATTGATCGTAAGGGCATGCCGGGAGGCGGATCAATTCGCCAAATTATTAAGAATGCGGCATCCGGACCGCACTGGCCGGCGCTCCGGCTTGGCCGGTCTTTACCCAATCGATTCAAGGAGTCGGGAAGGATCGTTTAGAACTAGTCGAAAGAAATTCCGCCTTCACTTGATCGAATCGTTCAATAGCTAGGGCGCGATTGAACGAAACGGTCAACCCTGGAACAGCGGTTTCGTAATTCTGATTCTCGATTCAGTCGTCGCGGGTGAAGCCGTATTCGGCGATGCGGCGCTCCAGGCGGGGACGGCTGATGCCTAGAATCTCGCAGGTCCGGCCTTTGTGCCAGTTGGTAACCGTGAGGACCCGCTTGATGTGTTCGCGCTCCAGGTCCTTGAGCGAGCACGCCATGTCCAGGTCCCCACCGCCATCCGCCGGCGGGCGGGCACCGGAGTCGTCCCCCGGCCCGTCGGCCACCGCCGACAGGCTGAGGGTATCGCCCTGGGCCATGACTACCGCCTTCTTCAGCACGTTTTCCAGTTGCCGCACGTTGCCCGGCCAGTCGAAGGCCTCCAGCATGTCCATGACCCCGGAGGGAATGCGGCGGATATCCTTGTGAATTTCGAGGTTTATTTTCTTCACTAGGTGTTCGACCAGGAGCGGGATGTCCTCGCGCCTTTGCCTGAGGGGCGGCAACGAGATGTTGACCACGTTGAGCTTGTAATAGAGGTCCTCGCGGAACTGCTGGCTGCCGACCCTTTCCGCCAGGTCGACGTTGGTGCCGACGATGAACCGGGCTTGGCTGGCGACGATGCGGGTGCCGCCCACCGGCGTGAATTCCCGGTCCTCCAGCAAACGCAGCAGCTTGGCCTGCAAGTAGGGCGACAGCTCGCTGATCTCGTCGAGGAACACCGTCCCCTCGCCGGCCAGTTCCACCTTGCCCATTCGCGACGCCATGGCGTCGGCGAAGGCGCCCTGTTCGTGACCGAAGAACTCGCTCTCCAGGAACGTCTCCGCCAGTGCCGCGCAGTTCACCGAGACGAACGGATGATCAGACTCGGGGCTAACTTTATGAATGGCGCGGGCAACCAGTTCCTTGCCGGTTCCCGATTCTCCGGAGATCAGCACCGTTACCCGGCTCTGCGACACCATGCCGATGGACTTGAACACCTCCTTCATGGCGTGGCTCTTGCCGACGACGATACCGGTGACGTCCCGAGAATCCAGGACCAGACCGTCGTCGGGATACCCGGACCTGAGCTTGATCGCCCGGTCGACGGCGGCCTCCAGCTCCTCCAGGTCGATGGGTTTGGGCACGTAATCGACGGCACCGCCGTGCATGGCGGCAACGGTACTGTCCAGATCATGGAAGGCGGTGATCATGATCACCGGAATGTCCGGCAGCCGGTCGCGGATTTCCCCCAGCAGCGAGAAGCCGTCGCGGCCCGGCATGTGGATGTCGGAGACCACGATGTCGGTGGGATGGGCGAACAGCTTGGCCAGCCCTTCGTCGGCGCTGAGGGCGGTTTCCACGTCGAAACCGCGCTGCCCGAAGTGCAGCTTCAGGGTCCGACAGCTCGATTCCTCGTCGTCGATGATCAGGATACGTGACATGGCGTGATCTTCACGTCTTCTCCGGCACGATCGGCAGGGTGAACGTGATGCTGGTTCCTTTCGCCTCTTCCGATTGGATGTCGATGGTGCCGCCGTGCTGGTCGATAATACGCTTGACGATCGCCAATCCCAAACCGGTTCCCTTCGACCGGGTCGTGAAGAAGGGCTCGAATATGCTGCCCAGCACGTCTTCGGGAATGCCTTCGCCGGAATCGCGGATGGTGATCCGGACAAATGACCCATCCGACTGCCGGTCCCCGGTGACAGCGACACCCAGCTCGCCACCCTCGGGCAATGCCTGGAGCGAGTTGTCGATCAGGTTGCGGACCACCTCGATCACCTTGATCCGGTCACAGTAGGCCTCGGGCAGGCCGGCGTCATCGTCACGACGGACCTTCGCTCCCTTGGCCTCCAGCTTGTGGGCGTCGGCAACCAGGGCCTCGTCGATAATGGACGTGACGTCATGCCAGTCGGCGCGCAGTTTTTCCGGCCGCGCGTAGCTCAGCATATCGCTGACAATGTCCTCCATGTAACGGACCTGGTCGAGGCCGATCTGGCAGTGTTCGCGCGCGATGTCTCCGGTGTCGCCGTGTCTGCGAAACAAAATCTGCAGGTTCATCTTGACCGTCGACAGCGCGTTGCGGAGGTCGTGGGCGATCATGCTCGCCAACCGCCCCATTACCGTCAGGCCCTGGGTCTCGGCGATCTCCCGGGTTCGCGCCTCGACTTCCTTTTCCAGGCTTTCCTGGTAGTTCCGCGCCAGGGTGATATCGCGGTGAACTCCCAGCAGCGATACCACTGCGCCCTGCTCGTCACGGATCGGGCTGATGGTCAGGTCGATGGGATAGACCTCGCCGTTCCTGCGCTCGTTCCACAGTTCGCCGCGCCAGGCCCGACCCTGGGTCACCGTCCGCCACATCTCCCGGTAAAGTTCAGGCGGGGTTTCGGCCGCCCTGAGGAATCCGGGCGTTTCGCCCCTGACGTCGGCGGCAGCGTATCCGGTGACCGTCTCGAAGGCCGGATTGGCATAATAGATGACACCCTTGGGATCGGTCATGATGATGGCATCGGTGGCATTCTCCACCGCCTGGGCAAAGGCCCTGAGTTCGTTCTCCGACGCCGTCACCCGCACGGCCATACGGTTGAACTCTTCCGCCAGCTCGCCGATTTCGTCGGTGCTGGCAACCTCGACCAGTCGCTCCCGTTCGCCCCGGGCGAAGCGCCGCACCCCCGATTGCAGCTCCTTCAGCGGCGTCGTGATGTGCCAGGCAAGGAAGGCTCCGCCCAGGCCGACGACGACGATCCCGATAAGGCCCGCCACCGTGAACGACCCCAGGGACTTCCTCAGCGTCACGTAGCTTTCGTCCGGCGATTGGGTCACCACCACCGTCCACGGCAGCAGCCCGAACCGGTTGCGCAGGGCGTTGATCCGAGGCATGGACGCGACGCAGGCCAGCCGCCGCCAGAACGCCCACCCCGTGTCGTCAGGCAGGGCCACCCAATAGGCGTCGCCACCGCTGGCGCCCCCCTTTTTCGAGACGTTTTCCGAAGGCACGGCCCGCATCAGGGTCGCACCCAGGAACGCCCGCG
>JAJFIG010000249.1 GCA_021775195.1 Rhodospirillales bacterium
ACGGCGTCTGATTACTTCATCGCCGGGCGTAGGCTTTCGATCAGGGTGTTCGTACTGGCGGCGACGGCAACGTCTTTCTCGGGGAGGACCTTCATGGGCCACCCGGGCCTCATATACCGTGATGGGTTCCAGTACGCCTACGCATCCTTCTACGCCATTACCATTCCGTTTACCGGAGTGCTGTTCCTGAAGCGCCAGTGGATGCTGGGCAAACGCTTCGGGTATGTCACGCCGGGCGAAATGTTGTCAGACTATTTCCAGGGCGACATGATCCGCATCCTGACGGTCTGCGTGGCGTTGTTGTTCTCGATCCCGTATCTGGGCGTGCAGTTGGGCGCCTCCGGGTTCCTGTTCAACGTGCTCACCGACGACATGCTGTCGCGCAACGTCGGCAGGGGGGTCCTGTCGGTCGTCGTGCTGGTCTACGTGGCTTCGGGCGGCCTCCGCGCCGTGGCTTACGTGGATACCGTACAATGTATCCTGTTGGGTATTGGCATCATCATCACCGGCATTATCGCGCTTAACGCCGCCGGTGGCTGGGACAGCCTGCAGATGGGCCTGGCGAAATTCGCCGCGTCCGACATCGGCAAGTGGGGGACTACCAAGGGATATGGAGGCGGCGATTACAACGCCTATTTCGCCATACCCGGGGTGATCCAGTTCACCGCCGGTCTGGGCAAGGAAACCCCGGTTGGTGGCCTGTGGACGGGCATCATGTGCCTGACCTACATGTTCGCGCTGATGGGCATTCAGTCCGCACCGGCGTTCACCATGTGGTCGTTCAGTAACAACAGTCCGGCACCGTTCGCACCGCAGCAGGTTTGGGCATCGTCCTTCGGCATCGGCCTGATCCTGTTCTTCTTCACCGCCTTCCAAGGCATGGGGGCCCATCTTCTCGGCGCCACCCAGGCGGTGACGGATGCGAATCTGGCGCTGGCCACGGTGCTACCGGACCTGTCCGCCAACAAGCAGGCCGGTCTGGTTCCGCATTACTTCAACATAATCTCGGAGAAGCTTCCGTGGCTGGTCGGCCTGCTGGCGGTTTGCGCCCTGGCGGCCATGCAGTCGACGGGCGCCGCCTACATGTCGACGGCTGGTGGCATGCTGACCCGCGATCTCTACAAGCGGTATCTCAACCCGACGGCTTCGCACGCGACACAGAAGCTGTTCGGCCGGTTGGGCGTTGCCTTCATCGTCGTCAGCGCCCTGTTGGTGGCCACGTTCTCCAAGGATGCCCTGGTGCTCCTCGGTGGCTTGGCCGTGGCCTTCGGGTTCCAGATGTGGCCGTCCCTGATCGCCGTCTGCTGGGTTCCATGGATCACCCGTCAGGGTGCGACGTGGGGCCTGTTCTTCGGCCTTCTCGGCGTGATCTTTACCGAATCGCTCGGCAAGAGCATCGCCGGCTCGTTTGGTATGGAACTGCCGTGGGGCCGCTGGCCGTGGACCATCCACTCGGCCGGTTGGGGCATGATGCTCAACCTGAGCGTCTGCCTCATCGTTTCGGCGATGACGCAAACCGAGCAAGCCCTGGCACACCGCATGAAGTATCACGACTTCCTCAACGAGCATGCGATCCTGTCACCGGAGAAGCATAAGCTGAAGCCCATCGCCTGGATCATTACCCTGGCATGGATGTTCTTCGGAATCGGCCCGGGCGCCGTCATCGGCAACGACATCTTCGGTTCGCCGGATGCCGGCACGCCCGACGCATGGACCTTCGGAATGCCCTCGATCTGGGCCTGGCAGATCCTGTTCTGGATCCTGGGCTGCGGCATGATGTGGTTCCTGGCCTACAAGATGGAAATGTCCACCTTGCCTGAAAAGGAAGTCGAGGCACTGGTGGAGGATATCGGCGACACGACGCTCGAAACGCCTAGCGTCTAGACGTCGTCGTCAACCCACTTATCGGGGGGAAGGGCTTGGTCCTTCCCCCCGATTTTTGTTAGAACGGGATTTCATTCATCCCACGATGGCGGCTGAACCATGGAAGCGCTGTTCTCGCCCGAATACAAATGGCTTTGGATGGTCGCCCTTGGAGGGGCGCTGTTTTTTCCCGTGCGCCGTTTCATCTGGGTCATGTCGGTGCGCCGGGCCGAGCGGCGTCAGAAAGAACCGACCGACGAGGCCGTTCGCGAGGCCCTGAAACGCCGCGCCACGTTCACCTCGGTGCTGCTGTGTTTCATCTTTGCCGTCACCTACGTGAGCGTTCTGTTCAAGGACTCGCCATGAAGCCTTCGGTCCTGCCGCGCTTTATCAAGCTCATGGCCATCGCCACCTTCGTCATGTTCAGCTTCTGGATGGGCTGGCACTACCTGGCGCCGAACGACGACGGCGATTTCGAGGTCCGCCAGGGAGATATCCTGCTGGGCGAGCTGAAATACGACGAAGCCCTGGAGCGGTTTACCGCGGCGCTCAATGTAACCGCGAACCATCGCGGCGCCCTCATGGGCCGCGCCATCGCCTATCTGCAGTCGGGCCGGCACGAAGAGGCGGAGGCCGAACTCACCTACCTCATCGGCTACCTGAAAAAAAACCTGGAGGAAGACGACCCCACCGGGTGGGCGGTCCTGGCGGCGGCCTACGCCAACCGGGGCATCCTTCACGACCGGCTGGGCCGTTACGACATGGCGCTGTCCGACTACATCCAGGCACTGAAGGTCGATGAGGAAACCGTCTCGGGACCGGGTGTCGTCGACGACATCCTGCTTTACCGGGTCAAGCCGGCGACGGTGCGCGACCGGGCCATCTACATCAAGAAGCAACTGGCCCTGCCCGAGGACGAAAGGCGCCTCCGGATACCGGAACTGGACGCCGAACAACGCATGCACAAACCGTAGGCGTCAGAAGCTGATGACCCCTAGGACGTCCTGGAACAGAACCAGGAAAAAGAACACTGCGGCAATGCAGGCGAAGAGGAGGCGGACGAAATCCGTATTGCCCCCAGCGTCGCGAAAGCGGATGCCGTGCCAAGCGATATACCCGGTCACGACAAGAAATATGACGTTGATGGTCGGCTCGAATTCGCCAGCAAATTCAAACATGGCGGGACATTAGCTGGTCCCGGTCGGGCTGACAACATGTCTGCCGCCCAGCCCGCATTTCTTGCATCGAGCTAGGGCTGCCCACCGTCCGCGGCGAGGCCGGCGTTTCGCGGGAGGACGTCGGAACGTCCCCACGACATCTGCTGGGTGGCCGCCTTGATGTCCTGTTCGTCGAAGTACGGCGGCAGGACCGACCCTCCACCGCCTGTTCCCACCGCCATATTGGCGAGGACGATGCCGCCGCCGATGCAAACAGTCAGGGCGACGACGGCAACGCAGAACTTGCGCCCCCCCTGAGGTACTACCGTGTGATAGTCGTGGTCGTAACGGTGAAACACCGGATCGCCGTCATCAACCACGCCGCGGTCGTGACCGTCGAGGATGTCACGGGCATAATGGCGGGCCCAGTGAGGCACATCGTTGTCCAGCATGTAGGTCGTGAACAGGCGCGAAACCAGGGCCTCGGGCAGGTCCTTGCCGAACCACTCCCGGTAGGCCAACTGCAGGAGCTGGAATTCGCCCACCTGAAGGGCGTTGGCGGCGCGGATGACGACCGCCCGCTCCTTCAGTTCCGCTTCCTCCCGATCGGGATGGATGAGCGTTTCAAAGAAATTCATGGCCTTTCCACGGGCGCCTCATTCAGCCCCCGGTCTCCCCACATGCTTCCCTTAGGGTACAGCCTAACTCAATCAGGCCGCGATTCCTTGGACAATCTGCTTAACAATACCGTGAGGTGTGGCGGCGGGCAGGCCCGGCCGGCGGGTCACGGTCAATGTCCGGCGAGATCATTCCATTCCGGTAACAGTACAATTGAGTTGGGGTTGAATCCTAAGTTCTTCAAGGTATCCATGGAGCGGACGACCTTCTGGGCCTCAAGATCGATGACCGTCACCGAGCCGTCGCTCATCCCCGGAAGATTGAGCAGCGAATTCTGCACGAACCCGTACTTCCCGTCCCTGGTTATGGCGACATGATGGGCGCCGTTGGCGGCGTCGAGCGTCTTGATCAGCCTTGGTTTATGGGCCCCGCCCGAAATATCGAAAATATGGAACTGGCCCGGCTTGGCGGTGGTCACGTAGAGGCGGTCGACGGCCCTGTTGAAATACATCTCCAGCGGCATGCCGGCATCGATGTCGTTGAAATCGAAGGCCTGGGCCATGTCGAAATCCTTTTTCGACGGGTTCCAGGTTGCCGTCCACAAGGTGCCGCCGAACATGTTGGTGATGTAGGTGACCGGCGGGCTGGAACCGGGCACGGTCAGAAGTTCGACCGGGGCGTCGCCCGACGGCAATTTCCCGTTGGATACCCTGTGTCGGCCGATCACCTTCAGGGTGCTCGCCTCGACCACGGAAATGAAATCGTGAGAGTCCTTCAGGTCGCCGCTTACGGTACTGGTCACCAGGATGCGGTCGATGCCGTCGAGGACGGCAAGACCGTGAGGAAAGGTTCCGTACAGCGGAATCTTGCCCTTGACGGTGTCCGTGGCGACGTCGCCGATGATCACGTTGGCGGACCCCATGCAGGTCAGGTACCAGGTCTTGTTGTCCCCGGAGAAGATGACGTCCTCGCCCATCTCGCACCCGGGAACCGGGATACGGCGGATCCGGTAGGGGAACCGGTCGAGCCGGAAGACAAGGAGTTCCGGCTTGCCGAGTGCGGTGACATAGGCTTTCTCCATCCTGCGGTCATAAAAGATGTGATGGGCGACGAGGTCGGGCGGCAGGGGGATATCCATGAGGATTTTGCCGAAACCTTCCGACTCGGGATCGACGTCGATAACCGCGATGCCTTCCCGGCGGACGGTCACGCTTGTTAGTTTTAATGATTTCAACGTCTTGGCTGGCTTGCTCTCGTAGTTCATCATGGCCAGGATCTCGGCCGACGACGACGACGGGCCGACGGCCGCCGCAACCAACACCGGAAACACGAACAACAGGTGCCGCATCATCTCAGTTCCCTTACCAACAACCCGAAATCCAAAGAAACCAATAGCTTTTCCCATCGCACAATAGACAATCTGGTACCTTCATAATACGACGTATAGGGTGGGATCACGATATTGACCAACTTATCCGGGGGGAGTATTCGAGTGATATGTACATTCTTGATGTAGTTTCCATGGCGGCAGGAGTTTTGCCGCGCCGCCGGTTGAAAATGGTATCGCTGGCCCTCCCGATCCTGTTGGCAACCGTATACGGCGCGGCGCTGGCGGACGAGACGCGGTCTTTCGACCTTGATCTCGGCAAGGGGGGCGGGCGCAGCCATACAATCAAGGTTCAACAAGGGGACATGGTCGTCCTCCGGATATCCGCCGACGCGCATCTGGATCTCCATTTTCATGGCTATGACCGGAAACTCACGACCAAGCCGGGCCAGGTCGAAACACTGGAGTTCGAGGCCGATATCGCCGGCCGTTTCCCGATCAACAGTCATGGAACCGCGGAAGCACACCACGATGACAAGGGGCACGGGCACCACGAAA
>JAJFIG010000250.1 GCA_021775195.1 Rhodospirillales bacterium
CGCCATGTTCCTGATCGAGGGTACCGGCGGGCTCCTCAGCCGCTCGGTGGCACTGCAGGCCGACGCCATCGATTTCCTCGGTGACTCCGCAGCCTACGCCATGTCCCTTTACGTCCTCTCGCGCTCGCTACGCTGGCGCGCCGGTGCCGCCATCGTCAAGGGCACCGCCATGGGCCTGTTCGGTGCCGGGGTCCTCGCCAACGCCGCCTACCACGTCGCCATGGGCACGGTCCCCGATGCCCTGACCATGGGCGGCATCGGCACCCTGGCGCTGCTCGCCAACCTCGCCTGCGCCGGGCTGCTGGTACGCTATCGCGGTGGTGATGCCAACCGCCGCTCCATCTGGCTGTGCAGCCGCAACGACGCCATCGGCAACGTCGCCGTGGTCATCGCCGCCAGCGGCGTCTTCGCCAGCGCCAGCGGCTGGCCCGACGTCGCCGTCGCCGGGGTCCTTGCGACCCTGGCCATCAGCGCCTGCTGGCAGGTGCTGAATCAGGCCCTGGGCGAACTGCGGACGGCGCGGGCAGCCGTGCCCGCCGCCGGCGACGACTGACGAAGGTCAATTCAAAGGGATTGAAATTACCAAGGGGCCGCCCCGCGTTGCCCCATCGGAGCAAGGCCGGGCGGCCCCTGGCGAAAGATGGTTACCGTTCAGGCGGCCTATTTGGCCGGCAGGGTTTGCGAATAGGCCACGATGTCGACCTGATCTTGCAAGCTGAGGGCGTTCAACGCCACCATGGCGACACCGGGCTGACCGTTGCTGACCTTGTGCAGGGTTTCCCAGGGGTTCTTTTGTGCCACGGTGCCGATGTATTCGATCTTCGGCGGGTTCTTGAAGTTGATGTCCTTGCCGTCGAAACCGTGACAGATGGAACAGACGGTCTGATAGAGGCGTGCCCCGTTCTTCACGTCACCCTTGGCCTTTTTGGCCTTGCGGTCGATGACCTTGTCCATGTCGATCTGGCCTTCGACCACGAACTTGGCCAGCTTCCTCAATGCCCGGTTGGAAATCATAGCCTTGGTATAGCCGTGGGTTTTGTCGCGAACGATCGCCGCGACCTTGGACGCATCACCGCCGTCCCAGTTGCGCACACCGTTGATGCCGGTGTAGTGCGAACCCTTGGCGTAGGCGCCGTCCTTGCCCATGTAGTCCCAGCCGTGGCATTCCTTGCAGCGCCACGTGGAGGCACCCTTTTTCGTGCCTGCCTTGGGATACGCGGGATGTGTGCCCTTGGGCTTGTCGGCCTCCAGGGCGCTCATCCAGTTGTCGTAAATCTGGCCACCCCGGGAAATGGTATAAATCTCGGTTTCTTTCATATCATCGGCCTTCGCGCTTGACACGAACGGACCGGCAACGAAAACGAGAACAAAGGCGGAAGCCAATGCCCCGAAAACTTGAACGCAAATGGAGAATGAATGTCGAGTCATGATTGGGAGTCCCCCTAGAGTTATGGTCAAACACCTCGGACAGCCGTCCATGCGGCTACAGAGGTTCTCCCCCCCCTCTGAAATCCAGAAACACTTATAAGATGAAGGATTTGTGTTAATAAATCGGAAATATAATAATTTAAACGTAAGCCTGCTCGGATTCCCGCCCCCGACAGCGCCACAGGCGCGCCATGCCCCGGTCGGCCTGGGCGAGACGGCGGGTGAGATAGGCCCGTGTGCGTTCCTGGTCCGGGGTCTCGTCCCGGCACCAGACGGCGACGGTGGCGACGAAAAGGGCGCTGAGGCCGATCTCCTCCACCTGACGCCGGCGCCCGCCGGCGTCGAGACCGGCGCCATCGCGCAGCCACTGGATGGTCCTCGACAGCGTGACGATCATCGGCACCCAGTGGTGGGGATGGAAGGGATACATCTTGGCGCCCAGCATCTCGGCGGTGACCCGCCGGTGCGGTGCCAGGGCGTCGAGCCAGTCCATGATCAGGCCGTAAAGCCGCTCGTTGACGGGAAGCCCGGCGAAGCCCTTGGGCGGTGGCGCCAGCATGGCGGCATTGGCACGCCCGAACCAGGCGTTGGCGACGGCGTCGAGGTCGCGGAAGTGGGCCCGGATATCGTCCATGCCGACGCCCAGGGCATCGGCCACCAGGCGCAGACGGACGTTTTCCCAGCCCTCGTCCTCGGCAATGGCGATGGCGGTGTCGACGATCTTCGCCGCCAGGTCGCCCCGCCGGGATGCCGGTTTCCGCTTCGCCTGTTTCGGGGACGCCATCGGCCTGCCGTTCCCTCCGTCTTTAAATGCGCGGGTCGGGAACCAGTATACCACAAACCACGGCCACCGGCGTCGCCGGAGACCGGCAGTGCCGGGTCAGGCGGCGGCGGCGTAGTTGGGGATCAGGTGCTCGAGAAGGCGGAAGGAATGCTGGCACACGGCCTTGAGGTTGGTGTCGAAATCGCCGGCGGCGTTCTCGTCCGCCGTATCCGACAGACCGCGGATGACAACGAAGGGAACGCCGTTGAGCTGGCAGGTGTAGCCGAAGGCGGCCCCTTCCATCTCGGTTCCCAGGGCGGCGAATTCCCGCTGCAGCCAGCGCAGCGTCTCCTCGTCCTGGACGAACCGGTCCCCCGAGGCCACGGTTCCCAGCATCAGGTTGGGCTTGTCGGCACCGTCGGCGAAGGCCGCGTCGTAGGCCGCCGTCGCCTTCTGCACCAGGTCGGGATCGCATTCGATCATCCGGTCCCGGCCCGGAAGCTCGCCGTGGCGGCGGCCGAAGGCGGTGAGGTCCATGTCGTACTGGATCAGGTGGCTGGCGATGATCAGGTCGCCGCCCCGCATGTTGGGCAGCAGGCCGCCGGCGACGCCGCTGAAGATCAGGGCGTCGGGGTGATAGAGGTCGATCAGCATCTGGGTACAGATGGCCGCGTTGACCTTGCCGATCCCGCACTGGGCGAGAACGATCTCCGTACCCCTGAAATCACCCCGCGTGACGACGATCTCCGCATGGGTCGCCTCGTCGGCGACTACCATTCCCCGGCGCAGGAGATCCACTTCCTCGTCCAAGGCCCCCATCATGCCCAGCATTGCCTTCTCCTCACCTTACGGTTAAAGGCCGCGGCGCGACCGAATCGCCACCATGTCCACAATGAATATGCGGTTATGGGTGTTGATATTTGGTTACCCTGTGCGCGATCGCGCCGCCGCCACGCCCGTCAGGATGCGGGGAAGGCCTCCGCCAGGCTCTCCCGGGACGGCGCGAACCAGTAGGAACTGGTGACCGCTTTGGAAAACTCGACCAGCCGGTCGTGGAGCCCGTCGCCGGCGGTGCCGAACATCCGCGCCAGCTGCACGTCGAAACGCACCGGATCGCAGGCGAAGGCCAGGAAATAGAGGCCATGGCTGCCGACGGTTCCGAAGGGGGCGCTGCGGCGATAGATCTTCAGGGCGACGCCGTCCTGTTTCACGTCCGTGCGCGAGACGTGGGAGTCAGGCGGCATGGCGTCCCCCTCGAGCTCGATGCTGTCGGGCTTGGTCCGCCCGATGATCCGTTCCTGTTCGGCGACGGGAAGGGCATGAAACGACGCCAGGTCGTGGACCCAGCGCTGGCTGAGGACGAAGGCGCCGCCGGCCCCGGGCGCACCGTCGGGGACCAGGGCGGCCTCCCGCGCCGCCTC
>JAJFIG010000026.1 GCA_021775195.1 Rhodospirillales bacterium
CCCCTTGGCCGAGACGAAAAGGTTGGAGAACGTGTCGCCGCCGTAGCGGACGAGGAATTCATCGGCCGCCTGTCGCAGATCTTCGGTCATGGTTTCTCCTTTATTCGATCTGCCCGTCGTCGGGAGTGACGGTGCCCCTGCCATCTATGCCCGGGCGGCGGCGGGCTTGTAAAGACGGCTCGTGCCGGTCGCCGCGGTCCGGCGGCGGAAACGGATTGATGCGGATCAATGCGGAGACGTGCCATCAGGGCTAGATTGCCTCTTCGCCCGCGGATTCGGGCGATTTGAGATTTGAAACCATCCCGTCGAAGGGGTTTCCCAGCGCGGGAGCGGAATTCTGTCTTTTCTGGACCCCGGAGAGAGGTGAGGACGCGCATGCATCCAAAATCTCTCAAGCTCAAGATCGGCCTCTACCTGGCGATCGCGCTCTCGGCCGCGATGCTGGTGTTTACCCTGCTTGTCGTCCGCCATCACCGGCAGGAACTGCTCGACGAGGCGGTGAGGCACGTCAACCAGCTCTCCGGAGTGATCATCAAGAGCACGCGCTTCGCCATGCTGCGCAATCAACCCTCCTACGTCAAAAGCATCATCGAGGACGTGGGCAGCCAGGCAAGCATCGAAAAGGTCCGGATCTTCAGCAAGGACGGAACGATCACCCACTCCAACGACCCGACCGAAATCGGCGTGATGGTGGACCAGAAGGCCGAGTCCTGCTTTCTCTGCCACGAGAGCGAGCAGCCCCTGAAACATATCCCCGGGAACAAGCGAGCGCGAATCTTCACCAATGGGGACGGGACCCGATTGCTCGGCAGCATGGACGTGATCCGCAACGAGCCGTCATGCAGCAACGGCGGCTGCCATATGCACACCGAAAACCAATCGGTCCTCGGCGTCCTGGACATCGTCTTCTCCCTCGACGACATCGATCAGAAAATCCAGGCAAATACCATCACCATGGCCAGTTTTTCCCTGGGGTTCATCATCGTCGCCTCGCTTTGTGTCGGCTTCTTCGTCCACCGCATGGTCTATGTGCCCCTGCGCGACCTGAAAACCGGGGCCGAGAGGCTTTCCTCGGGGAACCTGGAACAGCCGATCCCAGTGAGGAGCGTCGACGAGTTCGGTCAGCTGGCGGGCTCGTTCAACACCATGACCAGGGCGCTGAGGGATTCCGAGTTGGAGTTGTGGGAGTGGGGCCGCACACTGGAGCGGAAAGTGGAAGAGAAGACCAAGGAACTCCGAATTGCCGAGGCCGAGGCCGTGCAGAGGGCAAAACTGGCTTCGATCGGACTGCTCGCCGCCGGCGTCGCCCATGAACTGAACAATCCGCTGACCGGCATCCTCACCTTCTCCGACCTCACCCGGAAAAAGATGGCGGATGGAAGCCCGGAGGCCGAGGATCTGGACCTGGTGATTCGGGAAACCAAGCGATGCGCGACCATCATCAGGAGGCTCCTCGATTTCGCCCGCGAGCAGGCACCGGAAAAGAAGTTCTTCGATCTCAACCAAATCATCGAAGACACGGCGTGCCTGGTCGAACGGCCAGCGAACCTTCGCGACATCAAGATCACCATGGACCTGGATCGCGATCTGCCGCCGCTCTGGATCGACGAGGACCGGATCAAGCAGGTGATCATGAACATGCTGGTCAACGCCCAGCACGCCATCGAGGACGAGGGCAGCATCACCATCCGCAGCCGCCGGTCTCCGGCGCCAAGGAGCCCCGGACCGGGCGCGCCGCCCGTGCCCATGGTGGAGATCTCGATCATCGATACCGGGTGCGGAATCCCGGAAGACGACCTACTGCGGATTTTCGATCCTTTCTTCACCTCCAAGGAGGTCGGGAAAGGGACCGGTCTGGGGCTCTCCGTCAGCCACGGGATCGTCAGTGCCCACGGCGGGGCAATCGAGGTGGAAAGTACGGTTGGGGAAGGCTCCACGTTCCGCATCTACCTTCCCCTGGAAGCGCAGAACGTGACCCCTGAAACGGCAGAAAGCAGCATTGGCGGGAGCGATCGATGAACGGCAAGATACTGGTCGTTGACGACGAGGACATCATCATCAAGAGCTGCCTTCGCATTCTCGAGAATACCGAATACGACGCGGAGGCCGTCCAGGACGGCTGGGAGGCCCTGGAAAAGATCGACGAGAATTACTACGACGTTCTGCTTCTCGACATCATGATGCCGAAGATCGATGGCCTCGAGGTCCTCCAGCGGGTGAAGGAGACGCACCCAGACATCGACGTCATCATGGTGACCGGGCTCTCCGATATCGAAACCGCCGTGAAGTCCATGAAGCTCGGGGCCTTCGACTACCTGCCCAAGCCCTTCGATCCGGAAGAACTCAAGCTGGTGGTGGAACGGGCATTCGAGCGGCGGCACTTGTTGCAGGAGAACATCAACCTCAAGAACGAGGTCAGCTCCAAGTACCGCTTCGAGAACATCATCGGCTCCAGCCCGCCGATGCAGAACGTCTACCGCCTGATCGCCAAGTGCGCGCCCACCAACAGCACCGTCCTGCTCACCGGGGAAAGCGGCACCGGCAAGGAGCTGATCGCCCGGGCCATCCACTACAACAGCCTGCGCAAGGACAAGCCCTTTGTCCCGGTCGATTGCAACTCGTTGAGCGAAAACCTCCTGGAGAGCGAGCTCTTCGGGCACGTCAAGGGTTCGTTCACCGGCGCGGTGGCCAACAAGCGGGGCATGTTCGAGGTGGCGAGCGGGGGGACATTGTTCATGGACGAGATCGGCAACATCTCTCTGTCCACCCAGGCCAAGCTCCTCAGGGTCATCCAGGAGCGGGAGTTCCGGGCGGTAGGCGATACCCGCACACAGGAAGCCAACATCAGGCTGATCGCCGCCACCAACAAGGACATCAAGGTCATGGTCGCCGAGGGGCCGTTTCGCGAGGATCTCTTCTACCGCATCAACATCTTCCCGATCCGGGTCCCGCCCCTGCGGGAGCGCCGAGACGATATCCCCGCCCTCGCCTTCCGCTTCCTCACGGTCTTTAGCGACACTCTGGAAAAAAAGATGACCGAGTTCTCCGTCGGCGCGATGAACCTGCTGGTCAACTATGATTGGCCGGGGAACGTGCGCGAGCTCGAGAACAGCGTCCACCGGGCGGTGATCCTCGCCACCGGCGACGTCATCCGCCAGGGCGACCTAGTGAATATCATCGACATGGTGCCGCGGCTCGACCTCCAGGTGCCGAAAACCAGCGACGAACTCAAGCAGATCAAGAAAGTCGCGCGGGAAAGGTCGGTGGAAAAGGTCGAGAAACTCTTCGTTATCGAGGCACTCAAGCGGAACGCCTGGAACGTCACCAAGAGCGCCGAGGAAACCGGCATGCAGCGGACCAACTTCCAGGCGCTGATGAAGAAGTACAACATCCGGATCCGGGGAACGGAACCGAACCACGACACGGCGGAGACGCCTTGACGCCGGCGGAGGAGGCGTCAGGGTGCGGGTGCAGCGTGTTACCCTTGTGCCGGAACCAACCGGTGCCGGTGCTAATCGACGCCAAGCGGAAGATCCTTCAGGGCGCGAGACCGGGCTCACCGCCGGTGCCGCGGGTGCTCTTGCGGCCGGGATCGTCCTCGCCCGCTTCGTCTTCCTCTTCCTCATATCCCGTGAACATCGCCTTGAAGTGCGCCGAGGGCGTGCGGCCCAGGGATGCCAGGTAGATGTGGATGAACAGGAACCCGGCGAAGAAGATGAAGATCAGAACGTGCACCGTATCCACGACCCGGACCCCGCCGAGCCACTCCACCGCTCCGGCAAAGCGCGTCACGTCCCAAAGCAGGAGCCCGGTGACGAACTGAATGGGGACGATGAGGAGCATGATGATCTGGTACAGCATCCGCTGCAGCGGGTTGAACTTGTTGTAGGGGTTCGCATGATGGGGATTGGGATCGCCCCGGAGAATGCCGAATCCGTAGTACCGGATCTGGCGGAAGGCCTCGCGGTAATACTTCCGCGGATTGAGCTCGGGATGATAGACCGTGATCTTGTCGGAAAAGAGATAGAAGAAAAGCCAGATGAAGTAGTTGCCGATGACCACGAAACCGACCCAGTTGTGCAGGTCGACCGCGGTCTCGAAGGACATCAGGCCGATCAATCCGCCGTACCTGATCTGAAGGCCGGTGACGATCAAGGCCACGAACCCGGTCGCATTGATCCAGTGCCATACCCTGACCGGCAGGGGGTTGACGTATATCCGTCGCATATCGAGTCTCCTTCTACCGGTCTTTTCTGAAGAACCGTCGCATCGCCATGTGCCCGATGGGCACGGCGGCTCCGCCGAGCACGACAACGACGAGCAGAACGTCGAGGAGCGCGATTCGGGTGCCGCCGATGGCATAGAATCCGCGCACCGAATCGACGGACAAGATGGAACTCAGGACCTTCTTGTCGGCGCCGAAGTGCATCTCCCGGCCGTCGGAGCGGACGATGGAAATGGTCACGTTCTCGAAGGGTTCGGCGCCCTCACGGTGACAGCTTTCGCAATTGCGGACGGCGACCGCCTTCCAGGACAGCTGGTGCGCCTCGGCACCGCTGCGAACCTCCATTCGTCCGCGCAGGGTCATATCGGCGACCGAACCTTCCCGGTTGATCTGCCGAACCAGGTTCCACAGCTCTTTGGCATCCAGGCCATCGCCGTCGGTGTCGATCGAGCGCAGCCGTTCTTCGAAGAGGGGCAGGCCCCCGTGCTCCGACACCGCCCGCTTTGCGCCGCCGTCATAGAGGGTTAGATTGATTCGCCGGCGCGCCATCGGCGCATGGCAGGCGGGACAGGAGACGGCCTCGAAATGCAGTCCAGTGTTGGGGAGCCACTGCTCGTGGGTGACCACCGTGTTCTCATGGCACCCGAGGCAGGCATCCCTCAGCTGGGCACCCGCGGCGGCGGCGCTGACGTCGTGGGCGCGATGGCAGCCGGCGCAAATGGGGGCCTTGATGTGGTCCGCCTGGCCCCGCGCCTGGCCATGGCTGCTGGCGATATAAGCGGTGAAGATATCGTCGTGGCAATTTTTGCAGGGAACGCCGGCCAAGGTCTCATAGGCGGCCTTGGGGCCGACCGAATGGGAGCCGTGGCAATCGGTGCAGACGGGGGCCGCCAGGTCGCCGGTCTTGGCGAGGGTGGCATGGATGCTGCCCTCGTATTGCAGGAATTTATCCTCGTGGCACTGGCCACAGGTCTCGGCCAGGACGATGGACCGTTCGCGCTTGCCGGCGGATGTTGCGGCGGTGTGGAAATCCTTGGAATATTCACCGTGACAACTCGTGCATTCGTGGTTGAGATGCACGGATTTGCGGAGGGCCGCTTGATCTACGGACAGTGACCGCGATCCGCCGTCTTCCAGGCGAACGGCGAGGGTCTGCCCGTGGCACGTGAGGCAGTAAGCGGTTTCCCCGATACCGGCCTTCCATTGCGCCACGTTGGTGATCGAATGGACCTGGTGGCACTCGGCGCACGCCGGTCCATCGGCACTCAGCACGCGGGCGTGGTGGGCCGGACCTTCCTTCAGGGTTTCATCCGGATGGCATTGCAGGCAGACCTCCGACGCCTGGACGCTGTATGCGCGCCTGCTGTCGATGGTCGCGGGCATCGAATGGTCTGCCGCGTCGACGTCCATGTGGCAGCCGGTACAGCCGAGAGAGCCGTGAACCGATGCCGCGAAGGCACCGTCACGGATATGCAGGGAGAGCGTTTCCCCGCTCGCCAGCTCCGTTTCCATCCCTTCGGAGCCGTGGCACGAGAGGCAGATCTCGTCCTCTTCGGAAAGAGCGGGGGCGGGATCGCCGGTCGCCGCATGCGTTGGCGTGAAGCCGACGAAACACAGCGCAATGAAAGCAGCGACTGCAATGACGGGGCTTGCACGCAATACCCGGCCTGTTCTTTTGCCCTCTCTCCTGGAGCTTATCATGGGAGTTACGCTCCTTTTTTTTGCCCTTGTTTCATCCCCGGGGGGGCCGTTCGGCCCCCCGGTGATGGCCACCCCCACGAGACGGAGGCGGCCGTGTGCCATGCGTGCTGGGGATAGTGTCCGCTTACACCGTCCGGGAGCGCTGCCGCCACGCCCGGATACCCAACATGATCGCCACGCCAAGGCCGATGAAGGGAAATGCGATGGCATAAGCCAGGCCCAGGAAAGGCGCCGCGATGAGCAGGGCGACGTTTTTCACGAAGCGGGCGACACTCTTGAGCCTACCCTCGATCTCCTCCACCTCAGGCAACCGGGAGATGACCTCTCCGGCCATTTCCTCTTCCTGTGCCGCCGCGGGCTCGGCTTTTTCGAGCAGCGCCTTGGCGGTGATCCCTTCGATCATTTCCGGCGTCAAAGGCTTCTGTACAAAACCGGAAACGCCGAGGACTTTCGCCTTGGCTTCGTTTTCGGCCGTGCCATAGCCGGTGATGATGACCACCGGAGTCCAGGGGCACTTTGCCTTGATCCGTTTGGTCACCTCGAGGCCGTCCATGCCCGGCATCTTGATGTCGGTGAAAACGACGTCGTATTCCTCGCTACCGCATTTCTCCAGCGCCTCTTCGCCGTCAAGGGCGGTGCTGACCGCATAGCCCTTTTCCGAGAGGACCCGGTCGAAACTGCGGCCGACGACTTCATCATCGTCAATGACCAGAACTTTTTGTGCGGTACGCATGGCTATGTCTCCTTTTCTCCTAAGCGGGGCTTTCAACGTTGCCGCGGGAACCGGCGCATAAACCGGCCCCTCAAGCATGTCCCGTCCGGTCCTTCTGCAGGCCCCACTTCTTCTGCATCATGGCGTCGTTCGTCGCTTTGATGACCTCATCCGGGCTCACGGGTTTGGCAAGATAGTTTTGGGCGCCAAGCCGAACCGCTTCCTTGGCGGTCTCGATGGACGGGTATCCCGTGATGATGACAACCTGGCACTCCGGCCATCTCTCCTTGATCGTCTGGAGTACCGTCATGCCGTCGAGACCCGGCATGCGAAGATCGAGCAGAATTACGTCGTAGGGATGCTGCTCCATTACACGCAACGCTTCGTCACCGTTCCAGGCCACTTCGGCTTTGCATTGAGCACTCGCCAGAGTCCTGAGATGGCTGAGCCGCACCACTTCTTCATCATCTACGATGAGGATGTTGGCTTTTTCGTTCATGTCACCACCTCGTGTGTACGTCTTACTATTTGCCTTGCAACTTCCATGCCAGAAGCGGGCCAGGCAGAGGATCTCCTTAATTCTCCTTTTTATTTCAATGAATTACCCTATCGGGACGAGACGAGGTTTCAGCGATTTGTCGCCACAAAAATTCGTCCGAAGTATGTTTTTCTTGTACACTTCGATGGGATGGAGTGGGCAGAACTTATTGTTTTCAATTATTTACAGGGATTTGCCGCCAGTATCTTTTCCTTATGCACTTCCACAGCGGCGCTGACTCCCATAAGGGGACGAACGCGTGGCGGCGCCGGCGCAATTTTGCGAATTCTTGATCCGCGTCAATGTTTACCTATTCGCCGCACGCTACAAGGTGGCAAAACCAATCACTCTAGGAATCCGATCAATGGCAAAACACCTTCCAGTGTTTTCGGCGTGGGTTTTCTTGTGTGGAATTTTGTTGCTGGGGGGTGCGCCGACCGAATGGATCGCGGAAGCCAACGCGCAAATGGCTCCGGGCACGGAAGCGGCCGCCGAAAGCGAGGCGGAAAAGCCCGACAACGACGAGTGCCTGGGTTGCCACGAAGAGGAAGGGTTTTCGGCCGAAGTCGGCGAAGGG
>JAJFIG010000251.1 GCA_021775195.1 Rhodospirillales bacterium
TCCGAGGGGGGCCAACCCTTCTTCTTCGGTCCCGATGATACCAAGATCACCGTTTCCCGTGACGGAACCGTATCCACTGTGAACGGCGAGTTGGGGAAGCTGCGCATCGTCCGCTTTGAGAACGACAAGAAGCTCCGTGAGGAAGGCGAGGGACTGTTCGTCACCGATCAGCCACCTCAGGCCGTCGCCGAGCCGGATGTGGTCCAGCACGCGTTGGAAAGTTCCAACGTCCGCCCGATCACCGAAATGGCGCGGATGATTGCAGCCCAGCGGTCCTATGACAGTGTGCGGCGATTCATCAATCGCGAGGATCAACGGATACGAACAATGATGCGCGAACTGACCCGGGCGGCATAAGCCCGAGCAGGCAAGACAAGGCAGAACAAAAGGACGGGAAACCAATGGACATACTAAGCATCGCGACAACCGGAATGATGGCCCAGGAAGTGGCCGTTGACGTCATCGCCAACAATCTGGCCAACCTCAACACAACCGGCTACATGCGGCGCAAGACCGAATTCAGCGACCTGCTCGTCGATACCTGGGATCGCCCCGACGCACCAGGTTCAGCGGCCAATGACCTGGCTCTTGGCGCCGTCGAGTCCGGGTTCGGGGTCGGATTGGTCGCGGTAACCCGGATCCACGAACAGGGGCACCTGCACGCCACGAGCAATTCCTTTGACATGGCGATTGATGGTGAGGGTTTTTTCGAGATCCAGCGTCCCGACGGCACCGCCGCCTACACCCGGGACGGCACGTTCCAGCTCAACGATGCCGGTGATATCGTCACTCACGACGGCTACGTCCTTGCCCCGGGTATCACCGTGCCCAGCAACGCTATCGACGTCACCATCAATAAAAGCGGTGAGGTCCTGGCCAAGATCGAGGGTCAGGTCGCCCTGCAAAATCTGGGCCAGATCCAGCTCACAACCTTCATCAACGCCGCCGGCCTTGACGCCGTCGGGAGCAATCTTCTGGTCGAAACCACGGCCTCCGGCTTGCCGACTGTGGGCACACCCACCGCCGCCGGTTTGGGTTCGATCCTCCAGGGATACCTGGAAGCATCCAACGTCAACCCGATCCGGGAGATCGCCAACATGATCAAGGCCCAGCGAGCCTACGAAATGAATTCCAAGGTGGTTCAGGCCGCCGACGCCATGATGGCCCCGGTGCAATGAACATTCGGGTGACCGGCGTCTTGCCACAACGGCACTGACCTGAAGACTGAAACCGGAAAACAAAAAAAACCAAAAAGAAAGGACGGGAACCATGAGATCACTAGATATCGCCGCGACGGGCATGATCGCCCAGCAACGGAACGTCGAGGTCGTGTCAAACAACCTCGCAAACATGAACACCACGGCCTACATGCGCCGACGGCCGGAATTTCATGACCTTCTTTACCAAAACCTGGTCATCCCCGGGTCCACCTCCTCGTCCTCCGGTACCGTCGTGCCGTCAGGCGTGCAACTGGGCCTCGGGGTCAAACTGGCCGCCGTCTACCGCATCCACCAACAGGGTAATCTGAGCGCCACCGACAACACCCTGGACCTTGCCATCCAGGGCAAGGGCTTCTTCCAGATCCAGTTGCCCACTGGCGACACGGCCTTTACCCGGGACGGCACCTTCCAACTCAACGCCACCGGCAATATCGTCACCCACGACGGTTACACGCTGCAGCCCGGAATCACCGTCCCCACCAACGCCGTTGATGTCAACATCAACGCCAGCGGCGAGGTCCTGGTCAAGATCGAGGGCCAGGTGAACCTGCAGAATGTCGGCCAGATCCAGCTCGCCGTGTTCCCCAACGAAGCCGGCCTCGAGGCCATCGGCGACAATCTGCTGCTCGAGACCCCGGCCTCGGGCACGGCGACCACGGGCAATCCCGCGTCGGTCGGGTTCGGGTCGATGTTGCAGGGGTTCCTGGAAACCTCCAACGTCAACGCGGTGGAAGAGATTTCCAATCTGATTTCGGCGCAGCGTGCCTATGAAATGAACTCGAAGGTCATCCAGACCTCCGACGAAATGATGGGCACCCTGACCGCCCTTCGCTAGGGAGACCGGCCATGAGGAAGATCCTGACCCTTTGGCTCCTGGTTGCCGCGCTGGCGGCCACCCCGGAAGCCGCCAGCGCGGCGGCGCCTATTACCACCGAGCCCGTCAGCCTGCGCCAATTCGTCGTCGTCGCCGACACGGTCGTGCGGTTGGGCGATTTGTTTACCAATGCCGGCGACAAGGCCGATGCCATTATCGCCTACGCCCCGAAACCGGGCCGGCATACGGTTTTCGACGCTCGCTGGCTGTATCGTGTCGCCCACGCCTACGGATTGGCTTGGCGGCCTCTCGGCGCCAAGGAGCAAACCCGGGTCACCCGCGACAGTGTCGCCATCGGCCGCGACGAAATCGGTGAGCACATTCTCGCCGCCCTCGTCGAAAAGGGCGCCGAGCCCGATATGGTGGTAGCGTTGAGCAACAGCCTGCTGCGCATCCATGTCCCCGGCGACTCGAGCACGACCATTGCCGTCGAGGATGCCACGTACGCCCCCCGGTCCCGCCGCTTCACCGCTATCCTGGTCGCGCCGGCCGGCGATCCCGCGGCCCAGCGCATCCGCGTCACTGGGCGCCTACACCAGATCACGGAGGTACCTGTACCGGCCCGCCTCATCGGCAAGGGAAAGGTGATCACCAGGTCCGACATCCAGTGGATAAAGGTACGCTCGCGTCTACTGCAACGGAACATCGTCCGTGATGCGGCGGACCTCATCGGCAAGGCCCCGCGTCGGGGCTTGCGCGCCGGCGTTCCGGTGCGCGCCACCGATGTCCGTCGGCCCGTCCTGGTTCCCAAGGGAAGCCTGGTGGTGATGGTATTGGGCACGCCCTACATGCGCCTGACCGTCCGCGGCCGGGCCCTGGAAGACGGTTCCAGCGGCCAGACCATACGCATCGCCAACATGCAAAGCCACAAGGTGATTGCCGCCGAAGTGACCGGTTCGGGTACCGTCGTCGTCCGTTCCGCCGACACCCTGGCGATGAATTAGGAGACTCGTCATGATCAGCAACAACACCCGCATCGTGAGTACCCTGGTCGCCGTTGGCGTCGTTATCGCGGTCGTGCCCGGATGCAATCTGCTGACCCGCATATCCGAGGTCGGAGACGGACCCAAGCTGACCAATATCAGCAATCCCACGGCACGCCCGGATTACCGCCCGGTGAGCATGCCCATGCCGGCGCCCCAGTCAGCCGAGGACAACCCCAACTCTCTGTGGCGGGCGGGCGCTCGCGCTTTCTTCAAGGACACCCGCGCCAAGACGATCGGCGACATCCTGACGGTCAAGCTCGACCTCAAGGACAAGGCGACAATGGACAACAAGACCGAGCGCGAACGCGACGACAAGGAAAAGTCGGACGTGACTAAGCTGCTCGGTCTCGAGGCAGAGTTCGCCAAGGTCCTGCCCCAGGCGGTGGACGCGACCTCGCTCATCGATTTCGAGAACAAGCACGAGACCAAGGGCGACGGCTCCATCAACCGCAGCGAAGATATCCAACTTACCTTTGCCGCCGTGATCACCCAAATTCTGCCCAACGGCGCCCTGGTCGTCCTCGGACGCCAGGAGATCCGGGTCAACTACGAGCTCCGCGAACTCATGCTGACCGGCGTCGTCCGTCCAGAGGACATCGAATCCGATAACAGCGTCGATCACACAAAGATTGCCGAAATGCGCGTCGCCTATGGTGGCCGCGGTACTCTGAGCGACATCCAGCAACCGCGCTGGGGCACCCAGATTTGGGACATCATATTCCCGTTCTAGGTTCCACCTGAACCTGGAAACTCAAAGGCCGGTGCAATGCACCGGCCTTTTTTTTATTATTCCGCGCTGCACTCTCTACAGGGACGAGACCAAAAGCCCTTGGCGAATTGGACGGCAATTTACAGTCAGTCGTCCCGGTGGGTTTTTTCCATGCGCTCGTGGCGTTCCTGGGCTTCGATACTGAGGGTCGCGATCGGCCGCGCCTCCAGCCGTGACAGGCTTATGGGTTCGTTGGTGTCCTCGCAAAAACCGTAGGTACCGTCTTCGATCCGTTTGATCGCCTCATCGATCTTGGCGATCAGCTTGCGGGCCCTGTCACGGGTTCGCAGTTCCAGCGCCCGCTCGGCCTCCACCGTCGCGCGGTCGGCGATATCGGCTTCGAGCTCACCACCCTGCTGAAGAAGCTGGAGCGTTTCATTCGATTCATCCAGAAGTTCGTGCCTCCACGTCAACAGACGCTGCCGGAAATATTCCCGCATTTTCGGATTCATGAACGGTTCTTTATCCGAAGGCCGGTAATTCGCTGGCAGGGTGACATTCATTTCTTCGTGACTCCCTTGTTGCTTTTGGCCGCGCCGGAATATAGGTGCGGCGCTCCGCCATCGCAAGAGAGGTTTTTCACCTCGACGCATAATCTCGTGAGGTTGATCGGTGAAGGTCGATATAGGTTCGGGATCGAGAAAAGATCGGGGAAATCAAATGTCTCGGGTCAGTTTTGCAATCTCGACCTCAGCTCGAAGCTCGATTTCGTCGATGATTTCCCGCAGCCGCGGATCATCGGTCAGGCGTTTTTGTGCCCGCATGGTCTGGGCAAGCGCCGCCAGTCTATCCTTGGGGACCACACCGCCCAGGAGGTCGAGGCGCAGAGCTTCGAGATGGTCCAGCAACCGTTCGCCGTATTGCCGGGCCAACCCGCGGGATCGTCCATCAGTGGCATCACCGACTTCCTGGACGGAGAGAATCGACTCGACGGTACTAACCGGAGCACCCTCTACGGCCGCGTCTGACTCTGCCGCCCCGGCGGTTTCCTTCAGGCGCTGAGCGAATTCGCCCCCTTTCCCGGAGGCCGCCTTCTTGCGCCGGGTGCTGGAGGCCGTCTTGGTGGATTCCAGACCTTTTACCTTCATGGTCGCCATCGATATTCCCTAACACGAAATACGGCCCTGACGTGGTTTCCAGCCCGGTCGGCACCACCCCTGTCGGGCGGACCCGCCATGCATACTCTTGTCCAGTATGGAATCATACAACATTGGCGGTCCTTGGGGAATCACCGCCCACCCAGCGCCCTTTTGGTGGGGCCAAAACTTCGGGCCGGGTCCGACGCTCCTCGCCCTCGAAATTTCCGTTCAATCTCGGGGTTACCCCGTCCGCTCCATTCCGAACAGGCGCGATCCGGTCCATCATTTGTTCACGGGTATTTCCTGGTTCCCTTTCCGTGGCCTACCACCTTCACTCCCACCGACCGTCCATGTCTGCCAAAGCAGTCCGTCGCTGGTTTCTTTCCTTGTTTCAAATCAAGGGCTTCTAAGTCCTTTCATATCTAGGGTCATTCGGGTTATTAAAGGAGCGAGTGATTCTTGGAAATGAGAATGATTTGCATTTGCAGGTCCGCCTGGCTATGATGCGGCCAATGGAATAAATGCGATTCATTCTAAGTCGCATTAAATATGGAGCAAAATCAACAATGAATATGCGACCATGTTCAAAGTACTTCGGCAAATTGGGCCAATTGGGGACAGTGTGCACGGTTTTCGCACTTTTCCTGACCGTCACCCCGCCTGTTTCAGCGGCGGAGATCAATCTTTATTCCTATCGCCAACCCTTCTTACTCAAGCCGCTCCTAACGGCGTTCACCAAGGAGACCGGGATCAAAGTCAACGTTGTCTATGCCAAGAAGGGAATGTTGGAGCGTCTCAAGGCCGAGGGTATCAATAGTCCCGCAGATGCCGTTCTCACCGTCGACATCGGCCGCCTTAGTGATCTCGTTACCGCCGGCCTGGTACAACCCGTCAAGTCGCCAGTTCTGGAAACCAACATCCCACCCCAGTACCGTCATCCCATGGGCCTTTGGTTCGGTCTCACCACCCGCGCCCGCATTGTCGCCGCCCACAAGACCCGCGTGAAGCCGGGCGAGATCGGTAGTTACGAGGATCTCGCTGCACCCCGGTTCAAGGGTCGGGTATGCAGCCGTTCGGGCAAACACGCGTACAATATCTCCCTTGTCGCCTCCATCATCGTCGCCAAGGGTGAAAAGGCGGCCCAGGCATGGGCGGCGGCGGTCAAGGGCAACCTCGCCCGCAAGCCCCAGGGCAACGACCGTGCCCAAGCCCGGGCTATCAAGGAAGGCGTCTGCGACGTCGCTCTTTTGAACACCTATTACATGGGCAAGATGGCGACCAACGAGAAGAAGCCCCAGCAGAAGGAATGGGCCAAGGCCATCCGGGTCGTTTTCCCCAACCAGGGCAATCGCGGTACCCACGTCAACCTGAGTGGTGTCGCCGTGACCAAGAGCGCCAAGCACCGCGCCGAGGCCGTCAGGCTGCTCGAATTTCTGAGCGGCCCCTTCGCCCAGAAGATCTATGCCGAGCAGAATTTTGAGTACCCGGTCAAGGCGGGAACGCCTCTGCACCCGATGGTCGCTTCCTGGGGCCGGTTCACGGCCGATACTGTCAGCCTGGCGGAGGTCGCCAGGTATCGGACCCTGGCCTCGAAAATCATGGACAGGGTGTCCTTCGATCACTAAGCAGGCCGGGGCCCCCGGGACGGACCCACCGTCCCGGGGCAACCCGCCCGGCACAGTTCAAGGAGCAACAGCGGGAGTTATGACGGTTTGAAATCCCTGGGCGCCAATTCGGACGCCGTGCTCGGCCGCGCTTCTGCGCGGCGTTTGCGCTTTGATAACTGGACCGCCGCGACCGCCCTCATCGCCGCCATGGCGGCGGTGCCGACGGTTGCCGTCGTTACCATGGCGTTCATGCCCACAGACAACATCTGGCCACACCTCGCCTCCACTGTCCTGCCCCTTTACGTCCGCACCACCCTGGGCCTCATGCTCGGCGTCGGTCTGGGCACCTTCGTCATCGGCATGGGTACCGCCTGGCTGGTGACCATGTGCCGGTTTCCCGGCCGCCAGATCTTCGAGTGGGCGCTTTTGCTGCCCATGGCCATTCCCGCCTATGTCGTCGCCTACGTTTACACCGACCTGCTCGAATTCGCCGGCCCCGTGCAGGGATTGTTGCGCTCGCAGTTCGGCTGGACCACGAAGGCCGAGTACTGGTTTCCCGAGATCCGTTCGCTTGGCGGCGCCATCGCCGTCATGACCCTGGCCTTCTACCCTTACGTCTATCTGCTTTCGCGGGCGGCTTTCCTGGAGCAGTCCGTCTGCGTTCTCGAGGTAAGCCGCACCCTGGGCCGCGGCCCCTGGCGCAGTTTCTTCCTGGTCGCCCTGCCCCTGGCCCGGCCGGCGATCGTCATCGGCCTCAGCCTGGTGCTGATGGAGACCCTCAACGATTTCGGCACCGTCGACTATTTTGCCGTCGCCACCTTCACCGCCGGCATACTCGATGTCTGGCTCAACATGAACAACACATCGGGTGCTGCCCAGCTCGCCTCTGTGCTCCTGGTATTCGTCCTCGCCCTCATTTATTTCGAGCGCCGCGGCCGCCGGGCTCAGCGCTATCACCACACCTCGGCCCGCTACCGGGCACTGCCTGGCTACCCGTTGCAAGGACGCAGCGCAGCGTTGGCCACCGCCGCCTGCTTGCTCCCTGTGGTCCTCGGTTTCCTCGTCCCAGCCGGCGTGCTCTTGAACTACGCCCTCACCCACTACGCCGCCACCCTCGAGACAGACATCGTCCGCCTTACGCTCAACAGCCTCGGCCTCAGCCTGCTCGCCGCCATGATCACTGTCGCCGTCGGCGCCTTCCTCGCCTACGGTGTGCGCCTCAAGGGTAAGCCCGCTCTCACTGCGGCGGCGCGATTTGCCAGTCTCGGCTACGCGGTTCCCGGCGCCGTTCTCGCCATCGGCGTGATCATTCCCACCGCGTGGCTTGAGAATACGGTGGACGGGTTCATGCGCGCCACCTTCGGCGTCTCCACCGGACTGCTCCTCAGCGGCACGGTTGCCGCCGTCACCATGGGTTACGTCGTGCGTTTCCTGGCTCTCTCCTTCGGCACCGTCGAGGCCAGTCTCGCCAAGGTCACCGCCAGCATGGACGGCGCCGCCCGGACACTTGGCTCCGGGCCGGCGGCAACCCTTCGCCGTGTTCATCTGCCGCTCATGCGGGGCAGCATTCTCACCGCCGCGATCCTTGTTTTCGTCGACTGCATGAAGGAACTCCCGATGACGGTCATCCTGCGGCCGTTCAACTTCCACACCCTGGCCACTTTCGTGCACGAATACGCATCCGACGAATTGCTCGCTGAAAGTTCACTGGCCGCCCTCACCATCGTCGCCTCCGGTATCCTTCCGGTGATCATCCTCAGCCGTACCATCACCCAGTCCCGCCCCGGCCACGGGCGTTCCAGCAACGGCAAGGCCAAGCCATGAGCGGTCTCAGCATGAAACGGGTCTCTCACGCCTACGACGGCCACCGGGTCGTGGACGACGTTTCCCTTGAGGTTCGGCCCGGCGAGTTGGTCTGCCTGTTGGGGCCGTCTGGTTGCGGCAAGACGACGCTGCTCCGCCTCGCCGCCGGCCTCGAGTTGCTCCAGCACGGTCAGGTGAGCGTCGGCGGCCGCTCCGTCGGCAACGCCGTCGACGACCGCCACGTGCCCCCCGAGGACCGGGGCGTCGGTTTGATGTTCCAGGACTACGCCCTGTTTCCCCACCTGACCATTTTCGAGAACATTGCCTTCGGCCTGTTCAACAGCCCGCCGGAACGCCGGCAATGGATCACCAGCGCCCTGGCGCAGATGGAAATGGCGGATTTCGCCGACAGTTATCCGCACACTCTGTCCGGCGGCCAGCAGCAGCGCGCCGCCCTGTTGCGGGCCCTGGCTCCCGAGCCCGGGGTGCTGTTGTTGGACGAGCCCTTCTCCGGCCTCGACGTCACCCGCCGCGCCCAGGTCCGCGAGGAGACCCTGGGCCTGCTCAAACAGACCGGCGTCGCCACCCTGATGGTCACCCACGACCCGGAAGAGGCGATGTTCATGGCCGACCGCATCCTGGTCATGGTCGAGGGCCGCATCGTCCAGGCCGGAACC
>JAJFIG010000252.1 GCA_021775195.1 Rhodospirillales bacterium
GATGAAGTTGGAGACCACGCGCCCGTCGTTGGGATGCATGCGCGGGCCGTAGGTATTGAAGATCCGGGCCACCCGGATCGGCAGCTCGTGCTGACGGTAGTAATCGAAGAACAGGGTCTCGGCGCACCGCTTGCCCTCGTCGTAGCAGGCCCTGGGCCCGGTGGTGCTGACGTTGCCCCGGTAGTCCTCGGTCTGCGGATGGATCTCCGGGTCGCCGTACACCTCGCTGGTCGAGGCCTGCAGGATCCGCGCCTTGGTGCGCTTGGCCAGGCCGAGCATGTTGATGGCGCCATGGACGCTGGTCTTGGTCGTCTGCACCGGGTCGTACTGGTAGTGGACCGGCGATGCCGGGCAGGCGAGGTTGTAGATCTCGTCGACCTCGACGTAGAGGGGAAAGGTGACGTCGTGGCGCATCAGCTCGAAATGGGGCTGGCCGAGAAGGTGGACGATATTGTCCTTGGTGCCGGTGAAGAAGTTGTCGACGCAGAGCACGTCGTGGCCGTCGGCGAGCAGCCGCTCGCTCAGGTGCGAGCCCAGGAACCCGGCCCCGCCGGTGATCATCACCCGTTTTCTCGATTGCATGACTATCCTTTCCGTTCCCAATCCGGGATGGACCTTAACATTGCCGCCCAGTGGATAAAATCTAACATAGGGTACCCATACGATCCCATATCCCGATTTCCCGGCAGGAGAGCGCCCGCGGGCGATGACTGTGCATCGTCAAGTGGGTTCGAGACGCCCAGGGAAGCCGTCGTATGGGTACCCTATGTTGGATTCTATCCACCAGGGCCGACAAAGCCTTCAGGTATGCAGGAATTCCCGCCGCGTGCCGTCGAGGACCAGGCACGTCAGGCGTCCCGAATAAAAGGCCCCGGTATCGATGCCGATACGATTTGGGCGCTCGTCGGGCGTGTTGCGGATGGTATGCCCGTGGACCACGATCTTGCCCAGGTCCGCCTTGCAGTCGAGGAACTCGTGGCGGATCCACATCAGGTCCTCGTCGGCCTGCTTTTCCACCGCCACGCCCGGCTTGACCCCGGCGTGGACGAACAGGTAGTCGCCCTCCACGTAGTAGCGATCGAGGTCGTGAAGGAAATCCAGGTGGCTTTCCGGCAGGACGTCGAGGAAGTCCTGGCGCATTCCCTCCAGTCCGTCCCAGGCGCAGCCCCGGTCGTACATTTGCAGATCATAGCTCTCTAGGGTTTCCGTGCCGCCGTTGATCAACCAGTCGGGGCCGATAGAGGCATCGTCCAGGAAGCGCAGAAGGAAATCTTCGTGGTTGCCCTTCAGGTGAACGACGCGAAACCCCTCGAGGGGCTCGTGAACGAGGACATCGATTACGTCGGAGGACTGCGGGCCGCGATCCACGTAATCGCCCAGATAGACCAGGGTCTTGCGCTTGTTGGGCGCCTTCGCCGCATCCTTGCGGATGATCTTGTGTAGGTCGCGCAACAGGTCGAGGCGCCCGTGAATGTCGCCGATGGCGTAAATCCGGCGGCCCTTGGGGGTTCGCGGTTTCCCGGTGGCTCCCCGTTTCTTGGCCTTCGGCTTCCTGGAAAATATCATCGGGTCATGATGGCTCAGCCCGCCCCGGGCCACAAGACGGGCCGTCCCCGGCTACCCGAACAACATAAGTGTATTTTAACGGTTTGCTTCTAGCATCGGCGGGAATCGAGGCTCCGGAAAGGTTCCCGCAAAACATGCCCAAGGCCAATCTCGCTGTCGTTTCAAGGAACTCCGCCCCGGTCGCGGTCAGAGAGGAAACCCTGCTCGCCCGGCACCTTCGCGACATCAGGAAAAGCCACTCCGGTTTCTTTTCGGTTCATCTTCACCTGTCCGCCCTCCAGGCCGCCAACCGCAAGCCCCACTTCATCCGCATCGCCGCCAACGCCTTCGATCCGCTGCTCAAGCACCCGGACGCCTCGCTGTTCGTGCTTTTCAATTCCGACATGGCGCTGGTTTGCCGGGACGTGCCCATCGGCGAGATCGACCTCGCCATCGCCAAGGTGCGGGCGCTGTTCAACGAGGACCCGCTCACCGCCGGCGAGGAGGGCACCTTCGAGGACCGCCTGACAACCTGGTACGACCTCTCCGAATCCGAGGACGCCGCGACCTTTGAATCCGTCGTCGAGGAACTGGCGACCGACGCGGTAAAGAACGCCAAGGGCAGGGGCGGGCTCTCCCACCTCAACGGCACCAAGGGAATGGGCGGCAGGCCCCTGGCGCCGGCCAACCTGGCGGCCATCAATCAACAACTCCAGGGCACCCCCATCGCCGATCTCGTGCACCGCCAGACGGCGGTTCGGATCAGGCCCGGCGGCACCGGCGACATCCTGTTCCGCGAGCACTATGTCTCCATGACCGATCTCCAGCAGCGCATCGCGCCCGGCATTAATCTTTTCGGCAGCACCTGGCTGTTCCAGTACCTGACCGAGACCCTGGACCGCCGTCTGATGGCCATCACCGCGCGCCGGGATTTCACCCGCGACGGTGGCGCGGTCAGCCTGAACCTGAACATCAGCACGGTTCTTTCCAACGGCTTCCAGACCTTCCACCGCAAGGTCGAGAACCATGCCGACAAGCTGATCATCGAATTCCAGGTCATCGACGTCTTCGCCGACATGGGCGCCTACGCCTACGCCCGTGATTCGTTGCAGGAGCGCGGCTACCGGGTGCTCATCGACGGCCTCAATCCCCTCGCCCTTCAGTTCTTCGACCCCGGCATCCTCGGCGCCGACATGGTCAAGATCAACTGGGGGGTCGAGTTCCGCGGCAGCCTGCCCAACGGGCGCGTCGCCGACCTTCACGATGTCATCCGCAACACCGGCAAGGAAAAGATCATCCTCGCCCGGGTCGACTCCGAGGAGGCGATCAAATGGGGTGCCGGCCTCGGCATCGACCGTTTCCAGGGCCGTTTCATCGATCCCCTGGCGCAGACCATATCCGCCAAGGGCGTCACGGGGATCACGATGTGATGGTGTTGCCGTTGGAAACTGCCAAGCGAATGCCGAGCCAGGAGCACCTGCTCCTCGATTACGTGCGCCGCCTGGAAAAGCACAAGGACGGGCGCCAGGCGGTTCACATTCATCTCTCCAGCCTCAAGCCCTTCAACCGCCGCGACCATCATATCCGTGCCGCCGCCAACAGCTTCGAGTTCCTGGTCCGGGAAATGCAGGGACAGCTTTTCGTCCTCCAGAGCTCGGACCTCTTTTTCATCTACAAGGACCGGGCCCAGCCCGAGGTCGAGACCGTTGTCCAGAAGGTTCGCTACCTGTTCAGCGACGATCCCCTCCTCGCCGAGGAGGAGTCCGACGACCGGGGATTCGCCACCTGGTACGACGTCGAGGCGGATTACGACGCCATCCTTTATTCGGTGCAGGACCAGGTGGAAGCCGGGCAGCGCGGCCATTCCGCCGGGCGCAACCGCCTCAGTGCCCGCGCCTCCCTGAAGGCCAGGCAGGAACAGGGCGAGCCCCTGACTCCGGAGGTCCTGGAGCGCATCGAGAGCGCCCTCGAGCGCGCCGATCTTTCCAACCTGGTGCGGCGCCAGTTCATTTGCGGCATCAGCCAGAAGATGGTGCCCATGCCGGTGCTCAGCGAGATGTTCATCTCGATCCGCGACCTGCGCGAAACCCTGCTCCCCAGCGTCAACCTGCTTTCCAACCGCTGGCTGTTCCAGCACCTGACCGAGACCCTCGACCGGCGCATGCTGGCGATGCTGAACCGACCCGACGCCCTTGCCATATCCGGCGACATCAGCATCAACCTCAATATCTCGACCATGCTCTCGCCCGAATTCATCGCCTTCGACGAGAACCTTTCGGCGGTACGCCGCGGCGCCATCATCATCGAACTCCAGAAGGTCGACATCTTCGCCGACCTGGGCGCCTATCTCTTTGCCCGTGAGTACGCCCAGGACAAGGGCTACCGCGTCTGCATCGACGGCCTCACCCACCACACCATGCCGATGGTCGACCGCGACCGCCTGGGCGCCGACCTGGTCAAGCTGATCTGGGACCCGGAGATGGCCGACGAAGGCGACGCCATGCACGACAGGATCACCGCCCTGGTTGCCCGGGCCGGCGAATCGCGGGTCGTTCTCTGCCGCGTCGACACCCGCGAAGCCGTGGATTTCGGGCATTCCGTCGGCATCACCCTGTTCCAGGGCCGCTACATCGAGAACCTCATGGCCGAGGACAACCGCCGCCGCGAGCTCTTGCGCCTCAAGCGCCGGATCGAGCGCAACGCTTGAGGACGACCCCCCGATCCTCGTAAAAAGGGGCATGAGTCCGTCCGCGCGCCCTCCGATCATCACCGTCGATAACCTGGCCAAGCGCTTCGGAGACGTCACCGCCGTCGAGTCCATCGGTTTCTCCGTCGCCGAGGGATCGACGACGGCGCTGTTGGGCAGCAACGGGGCCGGAAAGACGACGACGCTCTCCATCCTTCTCGGCCTTCTCCTCCCCGACGAGGGGACGGTCACTATGTTCGGCGAGGACATGCTGCGCCACCGCTACCGGGTCCTGCCGTGGATGAACTTCTCGTCGCCCTACGTCGAACTGCCACGGCGCCTGAGCGTTGCCGAGAACCTGACCGTCTATGCCCATCTTTACGGCCTCGACCGGGTTGGCGAGAGGGTTCGCGCCGTTGCCAGGGACCTCGACGTCGAGTCCCTGCTCAAGCGCCCCACCGGCGACCTGTCGTCGGGCCAGCGCACCCGGGTCGCCCTGGCCAAGGCCCTGTTGAACGAGCCCCGCCTGCTGCTCATGGACGAGCCCACGGCGTCCCTCGACCCCGACACCGCCGACTGGGTGCGCGGCTTTCTCGAGGCTTACCGTCAGCGCACCGGGGCCACCATCCTGCTCGCGTCCCACAACATGGCCGAGGTCGAACGCCTGTGTGACCAGGTCCTGATCATGCGCGCCGGCGCCATCGTCGACCGCGGCCCACCCGCCGACCTGATCGCTCGCTACGGCCGGCGCAACCTTGAAGAGGTGTTTCTCGACATCGCCCGTTATCGCGGCAACGGCGACGGAGGCGGCACGGACCAGGGCGTCCTGCCGGTACCCCAATGAGCGGCGGCCGCACCACCAGCCGTGGACCGGGGGCGCTGTCGTGGCGGCGCATGTGGGCGATGATCCTGCGCCACCTTTATGTCCTCCGCCGGTCCTGGCCGCGCCTGTTCGAGCTCGCCTACTGGCCCATGGTGCAGATGGTGCTGTGGGGGTTCATCACCACTTTTTTCCTCGAGCACAGTTCCTGGGTGGTGCGCGCGGCGGGGGTCCTGATCAGCGCCGTGCTGCTCTGGGACGTTCTCTTCCGCGCCAACCTCGGGGTCTGCCTGACTTTCATCGAGGAAATGTGGGCCCGTAACCTGGGCCAGCTCTTCGTCAGTCCCCTCAGGCCCCTCGAGCTGGTGTCTTCGCTCCTCATCCTCAGCTCGATCCGCACCCTGATCAGTGTTGCCCCGGCGGCCGTCGTCGCCCTGCCGTTGTTCGACGTCTGGGTCTTCGACCTCGGCCTGCCGCTGATTGCCTTCTTCACCAACCTGCTGGTCATGGGCTGGTGTATCGGGCTGGTGGCGTCGGCCCTGGTGCTCCGTTTCGGCCTCGGCGCCGAGAGCCTCTGCTGGCTCGGCATTTTCCTCTTCGCCCCCATGAGTGGCATCTATTATCCCATCGACACCCTGCCCGGCTGGCTCCAGCCGCTGGCCTGGGCACTGCCCTCGGCCTATGTCTTCGAGGGCATGCGCGCCGTGCTCTTCGACGGCCTCTTCCGCCTCGATTATTTCTTCTCCGCCGTGGCCTTGAACGGGCTTTATCTGTTCCTGACCTCGGCCCTCTTTCTCTATATGCTGCGCCGGGCCCGCGTCCTGGGTCTGTTGTTGCAACAAGGGGAGTGAACGGCGATGCCGTCGGCTTTATCAGGAACCGCCAAATGACCGGCGTCACCCGATGGTGGTGGGTGCGCCATGCCCCGGTGATCGGCGTCGACGGGGTCATCTACGGCCGTGACGATATCCCCTGCGATACCTCCGACGGCGCCAGTTTCAAGTCCCTCGCCGCTACCCTACCGGCGGACGCGGTCTGGTTCACCAGCAACCTCAGCCGCACCCGCCGCACCGCCGCCGCCATATTCGAGGCCGGCCTGGCCGACGCCGGTCCCCGCATCGAGCCCGACCTGGCGGAGCAGGATTTCGGCCAATGGCAGGGGCGCAAATGGGCCGAGGTCAAGGGCGCCGGCGATCCCGTCTACGAGGACTTCTGGCGCGCCCCGGCGGTGACCGCGCCGCCGGGCGGCGAAAGCTTCGCCGGCATGATTGCCCGGGTCGACGCCATCGTCGCCAGGCTGACCATGGAGCACGCCGGGTCCGACATCGTCGCCGTCGCCCACGGCGGCACCGTCCGCGCCGCCGTCGCCGTCGCCCTCGGCCTACCCCCCATCAACGCCCTCGCCGTCAAGGTCGACACCTTGTCCCTGACCCGCCTCGACCACATCC
>JAJFIG010000253.1 GCA_021775195.1 Rhodospirillales bacterium
ATTCCACGGTGAGCCAGCTGTCTTACATCGTTCTCGGCGCCGCCATCGCCACCGGGGCGAGCGTCGTCGGTGGCGGTATGCACATAGCCATGCATGCCTTTGGTAAGATCACCCTCTTTTTCTGCGCCGGCGCCATCTATACGGCCAATCACCTGACCCTGGTGAGCGAGCTGGATGGCATAGGCAGAAAAATGCCGGTGACAATGACGGCGTTTCTCATCGGTACGCTCAGCATCATCGGCCTGCCGCCAATGGGCGGGGCGTGGAGCAAGTTGCACCTGATGCTCGGCGCCGCCGACGCCGAACAGTTCATTTTTGTCGCCGTCTGGATGCTATCCTCGATCCTGAGCGCGGCCTACCTAATCCCGATTATCGCACGCGCCTTTTTCCGGCCCCTGGCCGCACCCGTATCGGCCGGCGCGATGGCGGCACGCAGCGATGCGGGCGGCATACAAGAAGCACCCCTGTTCTGCCTGATCGCCATCTCCATCACGGCGGCGGGCACATTTGTCCTGTTTTTCTTCGCCGACGATATCGCCAAATTGCTGGCGCCCCTGGCAAGACCCTGATCCGGAGGATATGACATGACCGAAGCGCCCGTGAACGACCGCGCCCCGGAAAAGGACGGCGGCAAGCGCTTCTGGCTCGACGATAGGCGCAACGTGCACAAGCTGTTCTGGGCGCTGGTCGTTGTGTGCTCGTTCTTGTTTCTGTCGGACGCTTTTTATGAAAAGCACGTGATTTACGCGTTTGAGAATTGGTTCGGGTTTTTCGGCCTGTTCGGGTTCTTCCTGTCCTTTGCCCTGGTTCTGACGGCGCGTGAGCTGCGCAAGATCCTGATGCGCGATGAGGATTATTATGACCGCTGAGTTCCCACCCGGTCTGCTGCTGATCGTCGGCGCCTTACTGGTGCCGTTCATCAAGGGGAATCTGCGCTCTGTCTATATGCTCGCCCTGCCGCTGCTTGGCATTTGGCAATTGACGGCGTTGGAGCCGGGCGTGTTCGGAGTCATGTCCATCTTTGGTTTCGAGCTAACCCACGTGCGTATCGACAAGCTAAGCCTTTTATTCGGCTATATTTTCTATATCGCGGCGACCTTGAGTGTCTTGTTCGCCTGGCACAGCGACGACCTGGTGGAACAGGCTTCCGCCCTTGTCTATGTGGGTGCAGCCATTGGCGCGACTTTCGCCGGGGACCTGATTACCCTGTTCATCTATTGGGAACTGGTGGCGATCGCATCCGTCTTCTTGATCTGGGCCGGAAGGACGAATCGGGCCTACCGCGCCGGGTTCCGATATCTGATCATCCAGATATCGTCGGGCGTTCTATTGGCGGCGGGCGCGGTCCTGCGTGCCAGCGAAACCGGCTCGGTCGCCTTCGACAAGATCGGTCTAGACAGCCCCGGCGGCACACTCATCCTGCTCGCCTTCGGCATTAAATGCGCCTTCCCGTTGCTGCACAACTGGTTGCAGGACGCCTATCCGGAAGCCTCGGTCACAGGCACGGTATTCCTCAGCGCCTTTACCACGAAGCTGGCCGTCTACGCCCTGGCGCGCGGTTATGCGGGTACCGATATGCTGATCTGGATCGGCGCGACCATGACTGCCCTCCCGATATTCTACGCAGTGATCGAGAACGATTTGCGCCGGGTTCTGGCCTACAGCCTCAACAACCAGTTGGGCTTCATGGTGGCGGGTATCGGTATCGGCACCACGCTTGCCATAAACGGGGCGGTCAGCCACGCCTTTGCCCACATCCTCTATAAGGCGCTTTTGTTTATGTCCATGGGGGCGGTCCTTTACCGGACGGGCACGGCCAAGGGCTCGGAACTCGGTGGACTTTACAAGACCATGCCATGGACCACCGGATTCTGCATCGTCGGCTCCGCCTCCATCTCCGCCTTTCCGTTGTTTAGCGGCTTCGTCACCAAATCCATGATTCTGACGGCCGCAGCCGAAGAAGGCTATTTGATCCCCTTCCTGGTCCTGTTGTTCGCGTCCGCCGGCGTATTCCACCATTCGGGCATCAAAATCCCGTTCTTCGCTTTCTTCGCCCATGATTCCGGCAAGCGGCCCAGGGAAGCGCCCATTAACATGCTGCTGGCCATGGGACTGACAGCGTTCCTCTGTATCGCCATCGGCGTCTATCCGCAGCCATTGTATGCACTGCTGCCCTTCCCCGTGGATTACACCCCTTATACGACAACGCATGTGGTCACGACGCTTCAGCTTCTCCTTTTTTCCGCACTCGCCTTCGCTACACTGCAACGAACAGGTCTTTATCCACCGGAACTGCGTTCCACGGTTCTCGATTTTGATTTCAGCTACCGCTGGCTCGCGCCTCGGGTAGTAAACTGGCTCATGGATGCCGGCGGACGCGCTTGGATAACGATGACAAGCGGTTTGCTGCCGATGCTGCGTGGCCTTATCGCCCTCGCCTTCAAATATTGTGGACCGGAAGGGGTGCTGGCGCGTTCCTCGCAGGCAGGCAGCATGGCGATGTGGGTGTTGGTGCTTCTGGCTACCTATCTGGTGCTGTACTTTGTGTAGGTGGGCCAGAGCGACAGCTTCGCACAGGCCAATGAAATTGGAGATTTCCTATCGTGATGTTCACCCTTCGGCACGGTTGAGGAAATTCAATTCGATCGTGACACCGTTTGGGTCCTCAAGAAAAACCTGGTGAAGCCGTCCGTCCGGCGTGTCCCGGTCCCGGAACGGAATTGCCTGCTCACGAAGATGCAGGAGGAATTTGGCGAGACCGTTGGCATGAAAGGCCACATGATCGACGACACCTGTGCCGGCCTCGGACTCCCGACCACCCACCAGATGGACCACGGGAGACTCGCCGCAATAAAGCCAGGCCCCGGGAAATGTGAAGGCCGGACGATCGCCACTACGCAGACCTAAAACGTCCTCGTAAAACGCAACCGATGCGTCCAAGTCGCCGGTATTGATGGTGTAGTGATCCAGTCCGATCACGTTCATTATTCGTCATCCTCTGATTTTGGTTCCGGCGGTCCCTTGAGTTCGACCGTGTTGCCATCGGGATCGCGTATGTACATGGATGGGCCATCGCCCTCGGCGCCGTAGCGGCGCTTCACTTCTCCCGGATCGATACCGTGGGCGGAGAAGAATTCACGAAGCAACGCCTCGTCGAAAACCTCTACTCGTAGCGCGAAATGATCCATATTTGTCCTGCCTTCAAGGGCAGGATCGACGCTGGCTACAAGGTCGATCAACGAACGCCCGGCTCTGAGTTGCACGAGGTTGATCTCACTGACACGCCGTTCCTCCTTGCATCCCAGAACATCACAATAGAACCTGATGGCACGATCCATGTCGGCGACACGGAGGACCACATGATCGATTCCAATGATCTTGACGACCATTTCAACTCCTCACGAAAATTTCATTTCCGACAAACCGACCTAGCGACGGTTAGTCTCGCGTATCTGATTTCATGAAACACCTTTTGGCCGATCTCGTCTTAACTTGCTTTCCCGAACGGCGATATACGTGGCGCTGGCGAAGATCATGGTTCCACCAATCCAGGTAAAGAGGTCCGGGACCTCTGCGAAAATCGCGTATCCCAGCAAGGCCGCCCAGATCAACCGAAAGAAATCCATCGGCATGACGACGCTTGTGTCGGCTTCGCGCAGTGCCTGGCTGACACTGATTTGGTTGCCGGTCCCCGCCACCGCCGCGACTGTGAGCCATCCCAGTTGTGTCCAGGTGGGCCATTCCCAAAAGAAAAGGGCGGGCACGAACGATAACGGGGTCATGATAAGGGCCATGTACACGGTGATGCTGACGGCGGAGTCGGTGCGGCTGAGGACTTTTGTAAGGATCAGGGCGGCTCCCCAGGTCAGGGACGCCAAAATTACGAGCAGAGAACCCGCGTCTATGGCCACAAGACCGGGCCGCAAAACAACGAAAGTACCGGCAAATCCAAATAGTACCGCCATCCAACGACGTAGGCGGACAGTTTCGCGCAGGAAGAACACGGCCAGCACAGTCGCAAACAACGGTGCGGTGAAAAACAGTGCCGTGACCTGTGCCAACGGGGTAAGCGCCAAGCCCGTGAACATGGACAGCATCGTGACCGTGGTCAGAAGTCCACGTAGGCCATGCAAATGCAATTTGCTGCTTCGTAAAGGCGCCAATCCATAGCGAATAAACCAGGGTATCAGGATGACGAGGACCAGCAGGTTGCGAAAGAATGCGATCTCGAATGGATGCATTCCGCCGCTCAGGTGCCTTACCGAAGCCTGCATGACGGCGGAACAAAGGGTTGCGAACGCCATCAGGGCCATGCCGCGCGTATTGGTGGGCAAGTCCGAATACAGGCGTAGCAAACGGGATAACACTGCTGGCACCGTTCCCATCCAATTACACGAAAAGGGCCGTAGGTACGGTGCGGTTGCCGCGCCCGGCTGTCACCTCATAGCACATGATCGAAAACGCCCGGTCGATAAGTTGATGGCAAGTGTGAATTGTGGGCTAAAATCGACCCACCGGGCGGTTATCATGAGCCACCGGACGTACCAAACCCGATCAAATGAATGGCGGTAATTTTTTGTGCATTGAGGAGCGCAACCTATGACGGATGTGATTGGATTTATCGGGCTCGGTGAGGCCGGAACCTCCATCGCCAAAGGCCTTATCGGTGCCGGGGCAGGCAAGCTTTATGCCTATGACGTCGCCCTGACCTCGATCGACGACCGCCAGAAAATGGAACGTCATGCCGCGGATGCCGGTGTGACCTTGACCCAATCCGTCGCCGATCTGATGCAATTCAGCGATGTCATATTCTCGGCGGTGGTGTCCTCGGTGGCCGTGGATGTCGCCCAAGACGCCGCGCCACATCTCGAGCCGCGGCACACCTACGTCGATCTGAATTCGACGTCACCAGATACCAAGCAGGAAGTTGCCAGGATCGTCGGTATGACGGGCGCAAACTTCGTCGAGGCCGCGGTCATGGCGGCCGTTCCGCCACTAGGCCACAAGGTTCCGTTATTGATGTGTGGCGACGCCGTACCGGACCTGATCTCCCGTCTATCCCCCTACGGCATGTCCCTGGAAGATTTCGGGCCCGAGATCGGTCGGGCGACCGCGACCAAGATGTTTCGCAGCATCATGGTCAAGGGACTGGAGGCGTTATTCCTCGAATGTGCCCTGGGAGCTTCCAAATACGGCGTAACGGAGCGAGTCCTGGAATCGGTCGGTGTTGGCTATCCTGGCTTGGATTGGAAAAAGCTCGCCCACTATCTGATCGGGCGCACGGCTCTTCATGGCGAACGGCGCGGCCACGAGATGATGGAGGTTGCCGCGACCCTGCGGGGCCTTGACGTCGATCCGATAATGGCCGATGCGGCGGCACGGCGCATTCTGTACTGTGCCGGCTTGGGACTAAAATCCAAGTTCGGAGAAAAGGCACCCGAAAATTTCCACGACGTTATCGCGGCCATCGAAGAGGCCGAACAGGCGTGAACGCGCTCCGCCGGATGTCATTTGTCGGTGCGTGGTGCTGCGTCAGGGACTAGCCGCCCAGGAACAGGCGCCCGACTTCGGGGTTTTCGAGTAGTTCATCACCGGGACCGGCGATGGCGACCTCGCCGGCGACGAGGACATAGCCGATATCGGCAAATTCGAGCCCTTTTTTTGCATTCTGTTCGACCATGATGATGGTCTTTCCCTCGGTATTTTGAAGGTCGTCGAGGATTTCAAAGACCATATCGATGAAACGGGGCTCGAGGCCGATGGACGGCTCGTCGACCAACAGCACCTCAGGCTCCATGACCAGGGCCCTTGAAATCTCCAACAGTCGGCGTTCGCCACCTGATAATACGCGCGCCTGATGGGTTCGGCGCTCGGCGAGGCGCGGATATTTCTCGAAGATCTTTTCCGCTGTCTCCTTCGCACGTTGGGGCTTGTCCATCAGGTACCCGCCCATCCAGAGATTTTCCTCGACGGTCATGTTCGGGAACACCGACTTGTCCTGGAGGATGTACGCGATACCTGCCGTCTTGAGTTTTTCGCTGGACGTCATGGCGGTGATGTCCCGCTTGTCATCACCTTCGCCGACCAAAATCTTCCCGCCAAAAATATTTGTAAATCCGAAAATGGAATGGAGGATGGTCGACTTGCCGGCACCGTTCGGGCCGATCAGGCAAAGGGATTGCTTCCTGGAAACCTGCAGGTTGAGACTGTGCAGGATTTCCATTTTGCCGTACCCGGCGTTCAGGTTTTCGATGGTGACGTAGGGTGCATTCCGCGCCAGGTCACCAACCTGTTCCAATGAAATACCCCTGCCCAACTGTTGAGCCTGGCGGGTAACTTCCTCGACCGAAATGACGGACTCGATGTCTATCTGATGGTAACCGCGTGCTCGCTGGCCCGTATCCTTATTGTTATCTTCCGCCGCCATCACTGTTCATCCAATCCTTAGTGGGCCCCCAAATAGGCATTGATCACGCGTTCGTCGTTTTGGATTTCGTCGGGAAGGCCATGGGCCAGAACCCGACCGTTGGCCAGGCAGTAGATATTGTCAGCCAGTCCCATGATCACCGGCATATTGTGCTCGATCACGAACAAGGTGATCCCCATTTCGGCCGTCGCCCGGCGCAGCCGGTCGATAAGCCCATTGATCAGGGTCGGGTTAATTCCCGCGGTCGGTTCGTCCAACAGCAGGTCCCGGGGTGCGTTCATCAGGGCCATGGCGAATTCGAGCAGTTTCTGCTGGCCGAACGATAAATCACCGGAAATCAGGTGCCGTTTCTGGTACAGGCCGACGAACTCCAGCAGGTGTTCCGCCTTTTCCGTCACATCGGGTCCGTACTTGCGGAATAAGGTCGAATAGGTTTCGTGCCGGTGAGGGACCGAAATCAGCATGTTCTCGACGCAGTTCATTTTGGAATAGATGCGTGTCTGCTGAAAGGTACGGAGCAAGCCCAAGCGTGCGATCTGCTGGACCCGCATATCCGAGATTTCCTGCCCTTCGAACGTAATCGACCCGCCATCGATGGGATGATAGCCGACGATGGAATTGAATAGAGTCGTCTTCCCCGATCCATTGGGGCCGATCAGACCGGTAATGCGCCCCTCCGGCACGACCAAGGAAATATCGTTGTTAGCGATGACGCCTCCGAAGGCCTTGGATACGCCATGTACTTCGATCAACTCGGTCATTGGGCGGCCTCGTGAGATTCGGGATTGGCCCTTACCTCGGGCTTCGACACGGCAACCACACGATCATCCACGGATATGCCAAATCTCTCGGGCCATTTTTCCTGGACCCAGCCCACAATCCCCTGCTGGAAAAAGACGACGAGCACGATGATCAATGTGCCCAGAGCCACCCATTGCCAACCAAGCATGTAGGTCCAGGTGATCTCCTTGAACGCATGAAAGAGAGTGGCACCGACAACTGGCCCCCACAGGGTCCCCTTACCACCCAGAAGACACATCACAACCATGAAAATACCGAAGGTGACCGTTGGAAAGGCCACTTCCAGCGGCTCGATGAATCCGATCATGTTGCCGAACAGGCCGCCGGAAATTCCGAGGAAGAACGCGGATATGGACCAACCGATGGTCTTGTAGCGCTTGGTATGGATACCCATACCCTCGGCCTTCTCCTCGTCATCGCGAATGGCATTGATCGCCAAACCGAAGCGGCCGGAGTAAACCTTCTTTAGCGTGAAGAAGGTTGCGACCGCCAACAGGGAGCAAAGAATATAAAAGAACAGGGATCGTTCATCCGGTTCACCCGGATAAGTCGGCAACGCAATCCCACCACCGCCGCCGATATACTCCCACGCGCCCGCGAGCTCGCCGGCTGACAACGCAACGCCAAGGGTGCCGATGGCAAAATAAGGGCCGCGGAGCCCGAATACGACCCAACCGAAGACAACCGCGAATACGACGGATGCCAGCGCCGCCGCGATCAGGCCCAGCGTAAGGCCGGTGAAATATTGTTCTGCGGTAAATTCGACCTTAACCGCCCCGTACGCCGACGTGTACGCGGCCACGTCGTAATAAAGGCCGATCTGGACGATCGTGCAGACATACATGCCGGCGCCAAAGAAGAAGATGTTGCCGAGGGAGTTGTACCCCATCTGGCCGCCCAAAACGTCCCAAGTCAGGGCGAGCAGGATCATTACCCAGAGCACAGTGAACTGGAAGGTGTAGTTGGGAAACACGAGGGGCGCGGCGATCGCGGCGGTCAGGATGCCGCCATAAAGCAAAACCTGGCCCTTCGTGATGTTCATTGCACCACCTGCCGGTGCCGGCTCTGTTGGATCTGGCGCCATACGAGAACGGCGACCAGGAGCCCGACGACGGAAAATTGCTGCAACTCGGCGCCCAGGACAAAGCCGGCGTAGAGCTCGGCCGCACCCAGCCCGAGACCAACCATGATGACCCCTGGAAGGTTGCCCAAACCGGCTGCGGTAACAATGACAAAGGAACGAATGGAGTGGGCGATGCCGAAGAAGGGCTGGATTACCCAGATCATTACAATGAGCGCGCCCGCCGCACCGCAAATGGCGGCGTTGAGCGCATAGGTGAACGCATAGACCTGCTCGGTATCGATACCCATGACCCGCGCCGCCCTCGGATCTTGCGCCGTCGCCCGGATCGCCTGCCCCATGCGGCTGTGTTTCATGAATGTGATGACGATGGCGGCCAATAGTGCGGCCAAGCAGAGGGAAACAAACTTGATATCGGCAACCGTGACCAAATTGCCGAAGAACGAGCGAACTTCGAAACCTGATTCAGCGACCTGCACTTCCGGCCCGAAAATAAGGTTCAAGATCTGCTGTATGACAAGAGCCAGGCCGAAGGTTGCAAGCAATGAGGTAAACAGGTCCTTGCCAATAACCCGGCTGATGATGATGCGGTAAATCAGCCAACCGAACCCGAACATCAGAACAATCGCCACGGGGAGTGCGAAAATAGGGTGAATACCGAGCGACGACATCACGTAGGCGATGTATCCGCCCATGATGACTAAATCGCCCTGGCACAGGTTCTTGACATTCATGACGCCCCATACCAGGGCCAGTCCATAGGCCGCCAAGGCAAAGATCGCGCCGATGAAAAGCCCGTCCAGCAGAAGCTGCACGTTCAATATGGGAGCCATCCCGAGCAGGGCTAGGTTATCAAGCATCGCTTGAAATACTCCAGTTTCCCTTGGAAATAAGGCACCGCCTCCGCCCGAAGGCGGAGGC
>JAJFIG010000254.1 GCA_021775195.1 Rhodospirillales bacterium
CCCCTCGGCCACCGGTTCCAGATTCAGGCTATGGGCCAGGTTGACCATCGCCTTGACAACGGTCGCGTCGTTGGGGTCGGTGGTTACGTCGTGAATGAAGGACTTGTCGATCTTCAAGGCATCGACCGGAAACTGTTTCAGGTAGCGCAACGAGGAATATCCGGTACCGAAGTCATCGACTGATATGCGAACCCCCAGGTTCTTCAGCGCCTGTACCTTGGCGAGATTGTCGGAGACGTCATCCAAGATGATGCTCTCGGTGATTTCCAGCTCCAGTTGGCCGGGTTCGACCGCGTTTTCCTTCATGGCGTGCAACACCGCGCCCAACAGGTGGGTTCCCTTGAACTGGCGGGCGGACACGTTCACCGACACCCGCAACGGCGGCAGCCCCGCCTCCCGCCACGATTGAAGCTGGCGGCAGGCGGCGCCCAGGACCCATTCCCCGATGGCGTCGATCAGCCCGCTGTCCTCGGCCAGGGAAATGAACTCGTCCGGGGGCATGGAACCCAGTTCCGGATTATCCCAGCGCAACAGGGCCTCGGCACCCGTCACCGCGCCCGACTGAACGTCCACCAGGGGCTGGTAGTGGACCGAGAATTCACCGCGTTCCAGGGCGTGGCGCAGATGGGACTCGATCTGGAGACGGCGCACCATCCGGTCGTTCAATTACTGAGTGAAGAAGCGGAACTTGTTGCGGCCCCTTTGCTTCGCCCGGTACATGGCGGCATCGGCGTTTTTCATCAGGGCGTGCGGGTCATCGCCATCATCGGGACAAATGGTGATGCCGATGCTGGGGGTGATGTAGAGCTCATGCCCATCGACCATGAACGGTGCCGAGAAGGCCTGAATCGTCTTCTTGGCCACGTTCTCGACGTCGTTGGAGTCATGAAAATCGGGCAGGATGACGGTGAATTCATCGCCGCCCATGCGGGCAACCGTATCTTCCGTGCGGATGCAGCCGACGAGCCGCTGGGCGACCTGCTGGAGCAGTCGGTCTCCCGTATCGTGGCCGAGGCCGTCGTTCACGGCCTTGAAATCGTCAAGGTCGATGAACATCAGCGCCGCCTTGTTGCTATGGCGGCGCACCCGTTTGATGGCCAGGGTCAGCCGATCCAAGGCCAGAGCCCGGTTGGGAAGTTCCGTAAGAGGATCGTAGTTGGCCTGATAATGAAGGGCCTGTTCATATTCCTTGCGGTCGGTCAGGTCCTCTTTCACCGCCAGGAAATGGGTAACCGTGCCGGCGGCGTTCCTGATGGGGGAAATGGAGGTCGATTCCCAATACAATTCCCCGCTTTTCTTCCGGTTGCAGACTTCGCCACGCCACTCGCCGCCGCCGGCAATGGTCCGCCACATGTCCTCGTAGGTCTCGAGCGGTGTCTCGCCGGACTTGAGTATGCTGGGGTTGCGGCCGATGACCTCGTCCGCGGCATAACCCGTGACCTCGACGAATTTCGGATTGACGTACTCGATGATCGCGTCGGTGTCGGTAATGATTACGGACGCCGGACTCTGCTCCACCGCCCGCGACAGCTTGCGCAGGGCATCCTCGGCGGCTTTGCGTTCGGTCATGTCGACGATGCTGACCGGGATACTCCGGAACCCTTCGTCGGTCGTGGGAATCGGCATGGAGAGGAGGACGGAGAGTTCGCGACCGTCGATGGTGTGCTGCAGAGCACCCTCGGCGCGGAACTCTTCCTTTTCATCCCAGATGGCACAAAGTTCGTCGATGAAGGTGTTGATGGAATCCGGGGCGAATATCCGGTCGATGGATTCCAGCAACGCCACCTTCGATGGAGCACCGAACAATTCCACGGTGGCCTCGTTGACGTCATTGATCTTTACCATGCCGGCAAGATCCCAGGCGGCTTGGGGGCGTTCCCCGAAGTAGGCCCGCAAGTCCGTCACGCCGCCGGCGCGCAGACGCCGGAGTTCGGCGACAACGTCCGAGAAATCCTCCTCCAAGATGGACACCTCGGCGCCGTAGAATATGTTCTCGTAGCGCCGCTTGGCTTCCAGTATCGCGGCCTCCGCCTGTTTGCGCCCGCTTATGTCGCGGATGATTCCGGCGAAGAAATGCTCCTCGTCAACGGACCACGCGGAGACAGACACGTCGACGGGGAACTCGCTTCCGTTCTTGCGAACCGCCGTCGCCTCGACGACGTTTCCGACCATCGTCCTTTTCCCGCCGGCCTTGAACCGCTGAACCGCGGCATCATGTTTCCCGCGATCGCGGGTGGGAATGACCCTGCTCAGGGGGGTCCCCAGCATTTCACGTTCGGTGTAGCCGAATATCGCCTCCGCACCCTCGTTCCAGTAAACGACAGCGCCATCGCTGTTCATGGAAACGATGCCGTCGTTGGCCGACTTGGCGATGTTGCGGAACCTCGCCTCGCTGGCGCGCGCCTTGGTGATGATCGGCGTGCCGATACGAAAGAGAGCCAGCATTCCGACGCCGATGATGACGGCCGCGATGGCAAACACGATCATGGCGGCCCGCACGAACGGCTCGCGAACCTCCATCAGGTCGATCTTGGCGACGATGCCGAGATCAAGGCCGGACACCGGTTCAAATGCCGCGAGCACGGTCACGCCACGGTAATCAAGCCCAACCATTGTCCCCGACGCGCCGGACAGGGCCCGGCGCATGGGTTCGGCAATTCGCGAGTCGAAAGGCACGGGTTCCGGTTCGTCGAGGTCGTCGTGCCGATGGCGCAAGACAAAGACCATCTTGTCGCCCTGGCGCTTCGCGAGGACGAACTCCCCGGTTTTACCGAAACCCTTGTAGTGGCGGTGGGCGTCGCGGATCTGTGAAATCGTAGCCGCCGCCGAGTCCTGCCCGTAATGTTCGGCATACCGGCGGTCGAAACGGGCCACGGCTTCCATCAGGCGGGCCTGGCTATGGGCAATTTCCACAAGGCGCTGGCGCTGTTCGCCAAGAGCGGTATCGTAGAGGATGCCAATTGCCAGCCCGGCGACGAGCATCGCCACCGCAAACATGATGGCGGCCAGCAGGAACAGTCTTTGGCGATCGTCCAGCATCAGATTTCCACAATTGTCCGCGGACGAAGAAAAACTGCATAAAATTATATCCCATGCGTAAAATTTTCTTTAATTAAAAAAATCCGATTTTTATTCCAATTCAATTTCTGGTTCTATTTTTTCCAAAATTCACTCAAAAATTACTCGGTTTCGTTTTTTTGACTTAATTCAACGACCTTCGTTGTTGATAGAAATCAATAAACTTTCAGCGCATGGCGTCCCGGGATCGGGCGCAATGGAGTACTCTTGAGGCGGCGCGGGGTGAGGATACCGGGATACAGTAAGAAACGCCCCGGAAACCGGGGCGGCACACAGTCAATCGCTCATCAGGGACGTGCTAATTACCCCAGCCGAGGCGATGGAGCTTGGAGTCGCGAGGGGTCATCTGCGCCGGCGCGCCGCGGTAGAAACGGTAGCCGTTGCGCCCGGTTGCCTTGACGTCGTACATGGCCTCGTCGGCGCAGTGCATGAGGTCGTTCACTTCCGCCCCATGGTTGGGATAGATGCCGATGCCGATGCTCGCCCCGACGGTGCATTTGCGGCCGCCGATGACCAGGGGTTCGGCCAGGGTATCGAGGATGTTCTGGGCGACGAGCCCGGCGTTCTCGACGTCTTCCAGTTCCTCGAGAATGACGACGAATTCGTCGCCGCCGAGGCGGGCCACGGTGTCGCTTTCGCGGACGCAACGCAACAGGCGTTCGGCAATCCCCTTCAACACCCGGTCGCCGGCGTCATGGCCCATGGTGTCGTTGACGGCCTTGA